>NZ_JBICYR010000021.1:113347-167430 GCF_043201175.1 Streptomyces sp. NPDC048337 | reverse complement strand
TCTGCTGAGTTCCAGCCGGGCCCACCACCCCGCCCCTACACTCCGAGCGAACCCTTCGACCAGGCCAGATAGCGAACCGCCACTGGAGTACTAGGACGACTGTCCTAGGCGGAATGCCAGAACCCCAGGACATCTGTCCTAGCCGGGCAAGGGGGGATTCGCAGGCGCCGTGACCGACGGCGCCGGGCCGCGCTCGTCGCCCCCCTGGCGGGTCGAAGCCCCGTCGATGGCCGAGGTGGGCAGGCTCTCGCGGCGCGCCCGACTGCCTCGGCCAGGCGGGGCGGGGCCGACTCAGGCGTTCTGAGGAGAGGCCAGCTCCCCCGCCATCGCGGGTGCGCCGCGTGCGTCAAAGGCACGTAAAGATTGCCGGTGGCAGGCAATGTGCGCGGGGCGCGCGCGGTGGCACCATGCGGTTGTCCGGCGAGATCACCGGTCTGACAGGGGAGGTGCTCATGGGCTTGTTTCTGGGTCTCGGCATCGCGGGGATCGTCCTGCTGCTCTGCTCGCTGGTGTTCGACGGGGTGCTGGAGGGGATATTCGACGGCGCCCTGGACGGACTGCTCGACGGGTGGCTGTCGCTCCCGGTGATCGCGGGTTTCGTCTCGATGCTCGGCTTCACGGGGGCGATCGTGCTCGGGTCCACCGGACTCGGGCCGGGAGCGGCGACCACCGCCGGACTGCTCGCCGGTACGGGGGCCGGCTGGGCGACCTACCGGCTCAGCCGCGCCCTTCTCCGGGACCGCAGCGGTGATGCCCCGCGCCGGGGCGACCTCGTGGGGTCTTCCGGAACCGTGGTCACCGCCATTCCGGCGGGCGGTCGTTACGGCGAGGTCCTGCTGAGGCTCGGCGGCCAGCCGGTCAAGTACGCCGCGGCCAGCGAAGGCGCCGCACTGCCTCGTGGCGCCGAGGTGTGGGTGACGGCCGTTCCGTCGTCCACCTCGGTCACCGTCCGGGCCGTCGAGCGCTGACGAATCCTTTCTTCCACCTGCTCTACGGGAGTTGTGCCATGAGTCCTGTCGTCACCGCCGTCGTGGGGGTGGTCGTCCTCCTCGTCCTGCTCGCCCTGGCCGTCGTCACCCGCTACAAAGTCGCCGGCCCCAGCGAGGCGTTCATCATCACGGGCCGCCGCGGCAAGAGGTCCACCGACCCCGCGACCGGTCAGGTCGTCACCGACAACAGCGGACAGAAGGTCGTGGTGGGCGGCGGGGTGTTCGTCGTCCCCTTCGTGCAGCAGCGCTTCACCCTCGACCTGTCCAGCCGCCACATCCCCGTCGCCGTCCGCGGCGCGGTCACCCTGCGCGGTATCAAGGCCAACCTCGAAGGCGTCGCGATCGTCAAGGTCGGCGGCACCGAGGACGCCATCCGCGCCGCCGCCCAGCGCTTCCTCCAGCAGCAGGACGGCATCGTCGGGTTCACCCAGGAGGTCCTCTCCGGTGCGCTGCGCGCCATCGTCGGCCGCATGTCGGTGGAGGACATCATCCGCGACCGCGCCGCCTTCGCCGGGCAGGTCGCGGAGGAAGCCGAGGCGAGCCTGTCCGGCCAGGGGCTCGTCCTGGACGCCTTCCAGATCCAGGACATCACCACCGAAGGTTCCTACCTGGAGGACCTCGGCCGGCCCGAGGCTGCCCGCGCCAAGCAGGAGGCCGACATCGCGGAGGCCAACGCCCGCCGGACCGCCGAGCAGGCCCGGCTGAAGGCGGAAGAGGAGATAGCCGTCGCGGAACGCACGCTGTACCTCCGCCAGGCCGAGATCAAGGCCGAGACCGACGCGGCAGCCGCCCAGGCCAACGCGGCGGGCCCGCTGGCCGAGGCGGACCGCCAGCAGCAGATCCTCACCGAACAGGAGAAGGTCGCCGAGCGCCAGGCCGCCCTGACCGACCGACAGCTCGACACCCAGGTCCGCAAGCCCGCCGACGCCCGGCGCTACGAGGCCGAGCAGGAGGCGGAGGCCAAGCGGGTGGCCCGGGTCAAGCAGGCCGAGGCCGAGCGCCTCGCCGCGATCGCCGCCGCCCAGGCCGAGGCCGAGCGCGCCCGCCTGACCGGTGAGGGCGAGAAGCAGCGCCGACAGGCCCTCGCCGAGGCCGAGGCCATCGAGGGCGCCAAGCGCGGTGAGGCCGAGCGGGCCCGGCGCGCCGCGATCGCCCAGGCGGTCCAGCTGGAGGGAGACGCGGAGGCCGCGTCGATCTCGGCGAAGGGCGCGGCCGAGGCCGAAGCGATGAACAAGAAGGCCGAGGCCTTCGAGCGCTACGGCGACGCCGCCGTCCTCCAGATGCTGGTCGAGGTCCTCCCCCAGGTCGTCGCCAAGGCAGCGGAACCGCTCGCCGCCATCGACAAGATGACCGTCATCTCCACCGACGGCGCGAGCAAGCTCTCCCGCACCGTCACCGACAACGTCGCCCAGGGCATGGAACTCCTCAGTTCCACCACCGGCGTCGACCTCACCCAGCTCCTCAAGGGGCTCACCGGCCCGGCGTCGCCCGCAGCCCCGGAGACGACCGCGCCCAACGGGAAGATCGAGATCGCCGGCTGACCCCTCGGGCAGCTCGCCGTGAGGCCCGCCACGACCGGGCGGGTCTCACGGCCGATGGAGGCACGGGAGCGGGGCCCCGCCCGTGTCCGAGGTGTGCCGAGCGGGCCGCTCTCCGACAATGGATCCCGTGACGTACGACGAAGGGCTGGCCCAGCGGATCCGGGAACAGCTCGGCGAGCGGCCCGACGTCGCCGAGAAGCGGATGTTCGGCGGCCTCGCCTTCCTGCTGCACGGCAACATGACCGTGGGCGTGGTCGGCGACGAACTCATCGCCCGGGTGGGCCCTGAGCAGGCCGAGCAGGCCCTCGCCCGCCCCGAGGCCCGTCCCATGGACTTCACCGGACGCCCGATGCGCGGCTGGGTGACGGTCGGCGGCCCCGCCCTGGCGGAGGACACCGTTCTCGACCACTGGATCACGACGGCGACGGCCTTCACCGACACTCTCCCGCCCAAGTGAAGTCGGTACTCGCCGCTCCAGCAGCGTATTGGGCGCTGCCGGGCTCCTTCTCCGGGCGCCGCGCAGCTGTCGCCGTCACGCCGCTCTCCGGCAATGCCCCGCGCCAGCTCTCCCGTTCTCACGGCTCCCAGGGTGGTAGCAGGCCCGGACGCACCAAAGGCCGCCCTCCCACTAGTGAGAGAACGGCCTCCGACCTGCTGAAAGCACGGTCGGGACAAGAGGATTTGAACCTGCGACCCCTTGCCCCCACCGGCGCGGACCACCCGGGTGCCCGGCCAACCGGTCGTGACTGCCCTTCACGGTGCCGCGGGGCTGCCTTCTGTCGGCTCGGCTGCTGCGGCCGGCAGGTCCTGCACCTGCCGGTCGTAATCGTCGAGCAGCTGGCGGAGGTGGTCCAGCGACTCTGCCGGTACGTCGGCCGGAGCGGACTCCACGACGTAGCGGGCAGCCGTGACCAGCGCGGACAGTTCGTACACGTGGAACGTGCCCCGGAGTACCGCCGGGCGCAGCCTCTCCAGCAGCATCGGTCAGCCCTTGGAACGGACGTATTCGACAACCTGGCCCAGCTCGGCGGCGAACTGATCGTAGTCCTCCTGCATGCCGTTGATGTAGGCACTCCAGCCCAGACTCGCCTTCGCGTAGTGCACGGCTTCCTGGATCTCCTCGTCCGTGGCACCGAAGAGCTTGGCGGCCTCGGTGTGGAAGAGGCTGCAGTACCGGCACTTGGTCTCGGCGTGCAGCCCGACGCCGATCAGCTCCTTGTACTTGTTCGGGATCAGGGTTTCGCCGAGTTCGATCCGCTTGAAGATCTCCCACTCCGGGCCGAGCAGCTCGGTGGGAATGCTCTGGAAGAAGTGCGGCACCAGGCCCAGGGTTTCCTTGATGTCCGCTTCGACATCGGCGCGACTGACCGTGGTCGTCATGACGACAGCCTCCTCCGAAGGCTCCGCGTGCCCGACCGGGCTCGCCCGCGCCGACCGCGAGCGTGTCGGCACCGGTCATCCGCGGGCTCGGACCGCCGTTGCGACCACATGCCACTGCTCCGGCGGAGGGCGCCCTCTGGCACCGGCGGGCCCTCATCTCAAGCCTACGCATCTTCGCCCCCTCCGGCGACGGACGGAGGCCGGCCCACGCGGACACGCGGCACGGACGGTGATCGTCCCATGACACCTGATGCACGGCCGGGAGCCCGCCGGCCGCGCGGCCGCCGGACACATCGGGCCCCGTCCGCACAGTCGGCCGACACCACGGGCACCTTTCTCCCGGGCGCGCAGACCGGGGGCCGCGGATAGCGTGGAAGAACAGCGACCGGCAGGTGAGGCCATGACGGACAAGAACTACGACGCCATCGTCGTCGGGGCGCGCTACGCGGGGGCACCGACCGCGATGCTGCTGGCCCGCCGGGGCCACCGGGTGCTTCTGGTGGACCGCGCCCGCTTCCCGAGCGACACCGTCTCCACGCACCTGATCCACCCGCCGGGCCTTGCCGCCCTGGACCGCTGGGGCCTGCTGAGCCGCGTGACCGCCGGCGGCCTGCCGGAGATCGCCACCTACGCCTTCGACCTGGGACCGGTCTCCCTGGCGGGCTCCCCGGCCGGGTACGGGTTCCCCGGCTCATACGCACCGCGCCGCACCGTCCTGGACAAGATCCTCGTGGATGCCGCCTCGGAAGCGGGCGCCGAGGTACGGGAGGCGTTCTCCGTCGAGGAGTTGGTGACCGACGGCCAGGGTGCGGACGGCGTCGTGACCGGGATCAGGGGCCGCGAACACGACGGCCCGCAGGTGACGGAGCGCGCCCGGGTGGTGATCGGCGCGGACGGCGCCCACTCGTTCGTCGCGCGGGCCGTCGGAGCCGCGTCGTACGCCGAGAAACCGAAACTGCAGACCAGCTATTACACGTACTGGTCAGGCCTCGGGTTCGAGCACTTCGAGGCCTTCCTGCGGCCCGACCGGGCGTTCGCGGGTGGCCCACCAACAACGACCTGACCCTGCTCATCTGCAGCTGGCCGATGCGCGAAGCCGAGGCGCACCGGGCCGACGCCGAGGCGGAGTACCTGGCCACCATCGCTCTGGCGCCCTCCCTCGCCGAACGGACCGCCTCGGCCACCCGCGTGGAGCGGCTCGTCGGGACCGCCGTCCCGAACTACTTCCGCACACCGTACGGACCGGGCTGGGCCCTGGTCGGGGACGCCGGCTACCTCAAGGACTTCATCACCGCGCAGGGCATCCAGGACGCCTTCCAGGACGCGGAGCTGTGCGCCCGGGCCGTCGACGAGGCCCTCACCGGACAACTCCCCTTCGAGGACGCCATGCGGAGCTACCAGGAGGCCCGCGACGCGCGGGTCCAGGAGATGTACGAGTTCACCGCCGACTTCGCCAACCTCGACCCGCCCACCCCGGAAATGCAGCAGCTGTTCGGCGCCATCGCGCAGCGGCAGGAGACGATGGACGGGTTCGCCCAGGTGATCGCCGGGGTAACCGTTCCTTCGGCGTTCTTCTCCGACCCGGCCTTGGCCCCCTCGGCGGGCTGAGCCGCCGGTCCGCACCCCGCGGAGGGACAGGCAACCCTCACTTCGCGGGCTGCTCCATCCACATGTCCGCGCCGGGGTCGCCGCCCTCGGCCCGTACCGCGACGCGGTCGACGCAGTTGCTGCCGGCCCTCGGCGTGCGCGGCACAGGCCTCCGCTGATCCAGGGGTCGAGGACCCAACGCAGCAGGAGTAGCGAGCAGGGTGAGAATCGTCTTCGGCTCGCGGGCAGCCCCGGCCGTGCCCGTCGGAGCGGATGGGCGCCGCGGAAGGGCTCGAGGTGGAGTCGCTCGATCGCCTCGATCACGAACCGGGCGAGGTGGTCCTCGGGTAGCCAGTCGCGTTGGTCAGGGACTGCAGGCTTCCACCAGCAGTTGGTCTCGATCGCATGTGAGGAAGCTCTGATGCATGCCCCGGTGGTCCAACGCAGTCCGGACGGCGGAAGGTTTGTGCGACAGCCTCTTGGGAATCAGGTGCCCCACGCGCGGCCTTCGTCGTACGCGGCTTCGGCGGCGCGGCGCACGAGGGCGGACAGGACGGCCCCGGCCAGGGCGTCGGGTCCGTGCTCGGTGAGGAGGCGTACGGCGAGGTACTCGGAGCGGTAGACCTCGGCGTTCCCGGAGGCCAGCGTGCGGCCCCAGTAGGGACGGGTGGCCGTGAACTCCGGGTCGGTGACCGGGGAGCGGTAGTCGGTGCCGGTCAGGGCGAAGCCCAGCCCGTCGCCCTGCGGAACCAGGGTGAGGTCGAGGGGCTGGGCGTTGACGGCGAAGCGGTGCCGTCCCAGGCGTACGGTCCGGCCGCCGTCCGCGTACAGCTCGGCGCGGTCGCGCCGGGCGCGGGCAGCGCCGGGCCCAGACCCGCACTGCCCTGAACCGCTCCCGGGATTCGAAGACACCAGACGCAAGCGGACAGCGTGCAGCTGCTCGCTGCTGTCACTCACTGAAAGCCCCCTGCCGGTCTCCGCTCGTCCTGCATGAGCGGAACGGACATCTGCGCTGGTCAGCAACGGTACAGGCGGTGCACCAGGGCAGACGAAGGCCCCCTCGTGATCTCCGGAAACCCGTCCCTTGGCGCGGTATCAAGGGAAACCGGCTGGTCACGGCGCTCGTGAGCGGTGCGGTGGTCGCCTGTCCTCGCAGGCTGGAGGTATTCACTTCCCTCCACCTCCCGGAGGCCATCCCCATGCGTGCCAACGCCGGCCGCGGCCGTATCTACCGCCGTTGTGGCTGCCGGGACACCCACCGTCACCAGATCGGGGCTTGCTGTCCTCACCTGGTCACCGACAGCACGCACGGATGCTGGGCCTTCGCCGTTGATGTCCCTGCCCCGGACCATCGCCGGACGACGGTACGCCGGAGCGGCTTCGTCAGCCAGGACTCAGCCGAAGAAGCATTGCGGCGGTTCCTCGAGGGCGAGGCCGGCGGATTCGACGCCGACCCGAACCAGACCGTCGCCGCCTACCTCAACGCGTGGCTCACCGCGAAGGCCCTCGTCCTGAAACCCACCACGATGGCCCGGTACCGCGACTACGTCCGCAACGACCTCATCCCCGCGTTCGGCACCCTCAAGCTCGACCAGCTCGCCCACCGGCACACCTCGGCCTACGTCACCTGCCAGCTCGCCGCCGGCCGTGGCCGCACCACCCTGTACCGGTGCCTGGCCACCCTCTCAAGCGCCCTGGGCGACGCCGTCCGGCAACACCGACTCCCCCACAACCCGGCCCGTCCCCCGGTCCTACGACGACCGCCCTCGCCGGAACGGCGCATCTGGACGACGGAGGAGGCTGCCCGCTTCCTCGACCACTGCCACCGGGCCGACCCCGAGATGGCCGACCTGTTCGAGTTCCTCATCGGCACCGGCATGCGCAAGGGCGAAGCCTTCGGCCTGCACTGGGACGACGTCCACCTCGACCAGGGCGTGCTCTATGTCCGCTGCACGCTCTCCGCCATCGACAACAACCATCTCGTCATCACCACACCGAAGACCCGCTCCAGCCGCGGCTGGGTGGCCATCTCACCCCGCGTCACCACCGCACTTCGCCGCAGGGCGCTATCAGCACCCCGAACCCGCGGAGATCCCAACGACCCATTCGCCGGGCTGGTCTTCTGCCGGCCCGACGGCCGCCCGCTCGGACCACACCTGGTACTCGACCGGCTCCACCGGCTGTCCGAGGAAGCCGACGTCCCCAGGGTCACGGTCCACGACCTGCGCCACCTGGCCGCCACCATCACCATCACCGCCGGCGTGCCGCTGACCGTGGTATCCAAGACCCTGCGGCACTCCACCCTGTCGACCACCGCCAACATCTACAGCCACCTCACCCAACAGGCGGCCCGCGAAGCCGTCGACACCATCGGCCACACGCTCACCGGAGCCGAGAAGGCCAACCACGAAACGGGCCGTACGGCGTGGCTGCGACCACCACGCGACCACATCCACCGGCTCCGCGAGGTTGTCCGCCGACTCCGCTCCCCCGTGCCGCCGACCTTCAGCGCTACCGCCGACCGGCCACGGACCGGACGTGCGACCACATTGCGACCACCATGGCCCCGGACGCACGAAAGGCCGCCTTCCCACGAGTGAGAGAACGGCCTCCGACCTGCTAAAAGCATGGTCGGGACGACAGGATTTGAACCTGCGACCCCTTGACCCCCAACGCCAGGCCCACAATCAGGACATGTGGTGCTATTTAAGGGCGGGGGCACGCTCGTGAGCTACTGCCTCGGGATGCCGAATGTGCGCCGCATCAGGCTGTCGCCCTTCGGCGGGCATGGGCACAGGGAGCGAGCGGCCCCGTGCTCCACCTGTCTGCGGAGTGCAGGGCGTTCTGGGTGCCGCCGCAGCGGGCCGGCGTCAGCCTGCGCGTACCGGACCGCTGCAGTATCCGGCGGACCATACTCAACCTGGCCTACACGGTCCCCGGCCACCAGGGCCCCCGCCACGCCGTCCCCATCCCTCCCGTATGGGTAGACGCGCGCGCCCGGGCCAAGCGCTGGTAGCGGCCCGGGGCCCGTGCGAGGCTGAGGTCATGAGGCTGAGGTCATGAGCACGGGAGCCGCCGCCTGTCTGGTGCTGCTGCGCCACGCCAAATCCGCCTGGCCGGACGTCGCGGACCACGAGCGGCCGCTGGGCCCGCGCGGCTTGCGGGACTCGCCCGCGGCGGGCCGCTGGCTGCGCGACGCCGGCTGCCTGCCCGCACTGGTGATCTGTTCCACCGCCCTGCGGGCCCGCGAGACCTGGGCCCTAGCTGCCGGACAGCTCGGCATCGAAGTCCCGGTGCGCTTCGACGAGCGGGTGTACGCCGCCGAGCCTGAGGACCTGCTGGAAGTGATGTCCGAAGTACCGGAGGAAGTACAGACGCTGCTGCTCGTGAGCCACAACCCGGGCCTGGCGGATCTGGCCGTCAGCCTCGCCCGGGAGGCCGTGGACGCCGCAGAGGCCGAGGCGATCAAGCGCCTGTCCGAGAAGTTCCCGACGTCCGCTATCGCGGTGTTCGCCTGCCCCGGTCCCTGGCAAGAACTCGTACCTGGCTCTGCCCGGCTGACCCACTTCGCCGTCCCCCGGGGCGCCGCCCGCTGACCTAAGCCACAGACCTGGCGGACCGCATCTGCATCCGATTGTCCTGGCCTGCCCCTGCTCCCGCTCCTGCTCCTGTATGCGCCTTGAGTACACTGATGATGCAGTCCACACCTTTTGTCTCAGCGCCTTCGCCGGAAGACCGGTGCAGCGCCGCGCGGGCTGCGGCGTGCACGATCCCCCTGGTTCGGAGTTCGACGATGGACGGAGAGCACCCGGGCACACCCCCGGCATTCACCGTGCAGTGGCAGGAGTGGCTGGCCGAGACCCTGCTCAGCGGGGTCGCGCACGATGAGATCGTCGCCGTCTTGCGGCAGCGGGGCTTCCCCCACTCGGTCGCCCGGCAGCTGATCGCCACGCAGGAGGAAGCCGCTGTCTTCCGCGTGGCGCACCGGCTCCTGGGCGAACACCGCAAGCTGCGTTCACTGACGGACGCGCTGAGCGACCAGTGGAGCCAGTCGCCGCGGGCGACGGCGGTTCCCGTGATGGATCCGCCGGACCCGGAGACGTTCTTCGAGCACTTCTACTTCGCGAATCGCCCAGTGGTCGTCCGTGGCCTCGTGGACCGGTGGCCGGCGCTTCACAAGTGGTCCCCGGACTACTTTGTCCAGGAGTTCGGAGACACGGTGATCGAGATATCGGCGGACCGGCAGGGCGACCCCCGGTTCGAGGAGAACTTCCCCGCTCACCGCCGCGAGATCACCATGCGCGAGTTCGTGGCCCACGTCATGGCGGACGAGGGCAACGACCGGTACGTGGTGGCCCGGAACCAGTTGCTCCAACGCCCCGCCTTCCACCGGCTGCTGGACGACATCCGCCACCTCCCCGGGTTCCTCGCTCCCGTCGCGCTCGGCAACGCGAAGCTGTGGTTCGGCCCGGCGGGCACGATCACGCCGCTGCACCATGACGGCTCCAACATCCTGTTCGTACAGATCCGGGGTTCGAAGCTCGTGCGCCTGGTGGAGCCGCACAACCTGCCACGCCTCTACGGGGACCCGGGCGGCCTCAGCCCCGTGGACCTCGGCGGGGTGGACCTGACCAGGTTCCCGGCGATGAGGAACGTGCCTGTGACCGAGGCGACGGTGCGCGGGGGCGAAGCCCTCCTCCTTCCACTCGGCTGGTGGCACTGGGTCGCTTCACTGGAGACGAGTATCTCCCTGTCGTTCGTCGGCGCGTTCGACCTGTCCGGCCACTCCACGAGCTGGCGTTATTCCTGAACCCGCACAGGCCGCCCGTCCCGGTTGCGGCCCGTACCCGACCGGCCGACACTGGGAAGTGCCTGTTCGGAGGGGCCCGGCATCGTCGGGCTGTGAGGAGCCGAGCATGAACGAGCAACCGGGCAGCGCCACCGGGCACAACCGTGAGGAGGCGCAGTCCAACGCGCGGCCGGGCGGCGCCGCGTCGCTCATCGCCTACTCCGTAGCGGATCACCCGCTGACCATCGAGCCCGCGGCAGCAGGCCGAGCCTGGATGTCCGCGACGCTCCAGCGCTACGCCAATCACTGCCTCCCCCTTCTGATAGCCAATCAGAGCGGTTGGATCCTCCTCAACGACATTCGCTTCAGGGCACGCTGGTCGGGGAGGGAGGAGCCGGACTCGTTGAACATCAGCCACGCCGGCAGGCCGGACGGACCCCCGCCTCTGGCGCACAGTCAGTTCGGGTACGGAATCATCACATGGAGCGTCCCCTACCTCTTCCGGACTCCTCCCGGGTTCAACCTCCACGTCCGCGGGCCGGCGAACTATCCGAAGGACGGCGTGTTCGCCCTGGACGGCATCGTGGAAACGGACTGGACGGCAGCGACCTTCACCATGAACTGGAAGGTGACGCGACCGTTCACGGACATCGTCTTCGACGAAGGGGAACCCTTCTGCATGGTCGCTCCGCAACGGCGGGGAGAGCTGGAGTCGTTCCACCCAGAAATCCGGGACATTTCGTCAATACCGGCGGACAACGCCCGCTTCCAGCTCTTCAAGAGCTCCCGGGAGGACTTCACGGCCAGGCTGAGACGGGGCGACATTCCGGCCGGCAGTTGGCAGCGCGACTATTTCCGCGGCCGCGACGCCGGAGCCGACGGCACCGAGCCGGCACACCAGACCCGGCTCCATCTCGAACGGTTCCGGGAGCGGCAGTGAACCGGCCGGCCCACGACATCCACCGCGACCACCCGGCCACCGGGGCCACCAGATGGGTGACCGATGACGAGCGGGCAGCGTACGAACGGGATGGCGCGGCCCTCCTGAAGGGAATCGTCCCCGCCGAGTGGGTGGCCTACATGAGCGCCGCGATCGACCGGCTGACGCAGCATCCCGATCCGTCGTCGCAGAACTACGCGGAGGCGGGGCAGCCACGCTTCTTCGGACAGTCGTTCCCGTGGCTGCTCGACGAAGCCTTCAAGGCGTGGGCGCTATCCGGGCCGATGCCCGTCATCGCGCGCCAGGTGCTGACCGGCGCCGACAGCCTGAACTTCTTCTACGACCAGGTCTTCGTCAAGGAACCGGGCACACCCAAACCCGCGCTCTGGCACCAGGACTATCCCTATTTCCCCCTCGACGGCGAACAGATCCTGCGCATCTGGGTACCGTTCGACATCGTGACGGATCGGAGCGGCGCACTCCACTACCTCAAGGGGTCGCACCGCTGGGGTGTGGTGTACGAGGCGCCCGGCTCCGGACGGATATCGGACTGGCAGCCCGATTTCGACGCGGAATACCTGGAGCACGACTGGCTGATCGGGGAGTCGGAACCCGGAGACGCTCTGCTGCACCACCCCAAGACCGTCCACGGGGCCCGTGCGAACAGCTCCCGGAGGCCTCGCCGGGCGGTGGCCGTCGTCTACACCGGGGACGACGTGACCTGGGATCCGCATCCGGCGGACATGTTCCACAACAAGAGCCAGACCGGCCACGTGACCCCGCCGGCCCTCGGACGGGGAGACCCCCTCGACTGCGACCTCTTCCCCAGGGTGTGAGCCGCTCGTGACGGCGCCGGTTCACGACGCGGAAAGCTGATGGCGTGCCGCGTTCAGAACGTACAGGGCCGAGGTCGTGAATCCCGCCTGGTGCTCCCCGTCGTCACAGCAACGGATGAGCCCGTCCTCGTCCTGCCAGCTCGCGAGCAGCAGGAGGCCGTCGCACACCTCCCGCCGTCCGGCCTCGCCGCGAAGGACACGCTCCTCCAACGCCGCGATCCAGCCGTGCCGGTCCGCTCCGGGCACGTCCCACAGCGCCCCCGGCCCCGCCTCCGTTCTCCCGGGGGCCCGGCCGCAGGGCCGCCCGGCCGCCGGCGAGACTGCCTGCGCAGCACGGGAGAGGACCGCATCGACCTCGCGCCTCACCCGGCCGCGGTGGGTCCGCCCGTCGGCGCGACCGAACTGCCCCACCGGGTACGGCCCCGGCTCCAGGGCCCGGCGGACCATCGTCAGAGCCAGCGCCACCACCAGGGTTGCATGGTGTGAACGGGGCCAGTTCTCAGGGCCGGATCGTTCCTCCGCGTAGCGGGGCCAGCTCCCATCCTCGCGCCGGGAGCTCTCCAGGAGGTCCAGGAAGGGTGCGAGGTCCACCGCGACGCGGCCGTCGCAGACAGAGACGGCGCCGCACACCAATTCCGCGGCGAGATCGACGCGGCCCGTGGCCACGGCACGCCGCAGCAACACGTCCAGCAGATCACAGACGTCCGACAGATCGATGTCCGGCCACACGGCACGGCGCTGCCCGAACTCGGTCGCGTACATCGCGGTGTGCGCCATCGCATAGCTCTCCTGCTCGGTGACCAGCAGGACGTTCGGGTCGGACACGAGGGAGGAGAGGGACAGGACATCATCCGGTCCGCCGCCGACGCTGATTCCCAGCACGCGGAGGAAGAAGAGCACGTCCAGACGGCGGTGCGGAGGGCGTTCGGTCCACAGTGGCACCCCGCTGCGCGTGATCGCCCGTACCAGGCGCCCCGCGGAGCCGTCCTCGCCCATGGTCACCAGGGCCGCGTACGGCAGGCCGTAGAAGTTGACGAAGTCACCGTTCCGGACGAGGAGATCGCGGTAGCCGGGCCTCTCCACCTCCTGCCGGAGGTGCCGGAGGAACTTCTCCTGCACACCGTCGGCCGGGTGGAGCCGTGCCCGTACCAACGCGAAGAGGGAGGTGTCGACGAGCGGCTTCACACCGCCCAGGGCGGGGCCGGCCACACCGACCGAACACTTCGGGAGCTCGCGGCAGAGCCACGTGGTGGCGGCCTCCTCCAGGGCAGAGGCTGCCGCCGCCAGTGGCCGTGACGTGTCCGTCGTGGGGTCGGTGTTCACGTCGGCGGATCGATGGCCCCCCGCGGCTGTTCGAAAGCCGACGGCGGGTCGATGGCCGGCGGGACCATGTCTCCCGGCTTCTTGCCGGCCGACAGCCCGGACAGCCACTTCGCCTGGCCCTTGCCGCTCAGTCGCCACTGGTTCGCCTCTTTGGCGAGCCATTCGAAGTTGTCGGCGAAGCAGCCCGTGTCACAGACCTGGCCCCTGTCACGTTCGGCCTGGACCAGCGGGCCCAGGTAGCGCCAGTACCATTCGACGGGCCACCGCTCGAAGACAAGGCCGCCGTAGAGGGTGCCGTTGCGAACCAGCACGCCCGCGGTTTCGAAGAAGGACGCCACGGACGTCCAGGCGTCGTAGCCGTCGGAGATGCGGGGGTTACGGGCCCGGATCGCGTCGTAGTCGACCGTGGAGGGATCCATGCCCTCTCTGAAGTGGTCGAGGTACCAGAGGAAACCCCGCCGGACCGGCCCGTCCCTCGACATGTCGTACAGCTTGATCAGAAGCTGCGCGTCCTCGTGAGTGGGGCCTTCGGGGGCCTTCGATGTGGTCATGCACCCTCCAGAAGTAAACCCCCCTCCGTCAGAGTCTCCGCGGCTCCCGTCGGCGTCGCAACCCGGTACCGTCCGTTCGGGCGACGACCGCAAGGCGCGAGAAGCAGGAAGACCTCAGTTGGACTGGGAGAGCGGCCGTCTCGTTCGGGTAGTCGTCGCGCGCACCTCGGCGACCATGGCGCACCTCACGACGGCGGGGGCCTGGGCAGCCAAGTCTCTTGAGTCATCCAACGGGTCGTGCGGAGTCCGGGTTGGTGTAGAGCACGCCCTCCGACCAGATGTAGCGCGTCCGGCCCCAGCGGGCTGCCGCCGCCACGTCCGGGAAGAAGCCGCGGCCGTTCTCGTTGGCACTCGTGTTGCACAGCACAGGAATCCCGCTCACTCGTTCATACTCGGCGAGGATCCGTCCGGAGGCGCTGTTCGTCGAGGGGTCGATGGTCTGGAGTCTGGCGGTGCCGTCGAGATGGGCAACAGCCGGCAAGCGTCGAGCCCATTGCCCCCGCATCCGATGCTCGAAGAGCATGTAGCGGTCAGCATTTCCGGGAGTAAACACGTCAGCGGCTCGAGCGGTGAGGCAGATAGGGGAAACTGGCCGGTACTTGGCACGACCCTTGATGGCGTTGAGCCGATCCTTCATGCCGGGAGAGGTGGCAGGTGCGAGGATGCTCCGGTTACCCAACGCCCGGGGCCCGATCTCCGCTCGGCCGGACAGCACCACCACGGGCTCTCCCTCGGTATGCAGCAGACTCGCCAACTGGCCTTCGCTGCAGGCCCGAACCTCCCAGCCATCCGGTAGTCGATCGTCCGTCAGCCGAGGTCCGCTGTAGACGTTCCAGTCGAGTGCGAGGTGCCGGCCCTCACGGAACATCTCGCATACTGCGGTGCCGATCGCCGCGCCCGAGTCGTTGGGGAAGGGCGGGATCCAGATCTCGCGGAAGAGCCCGCTGCTGCGAAGCATGCTGTTCCACTTGATGTTCATTGCACAGCCACCGCCAAGTGCCAGGTTGAGCAATCGATCTGGGAATCGCTCCTTCACCAGAGCGGTGAGCTCGCTCAGGAGCAGCTCGCCCAGATATGCCTGGAACGTGGCGACGATATCGGCATTCGATAGTCCTGGCAGTAGCTGATCGCGCTTGGTGGCGACCTCCCTGCCCAGATCTGACGAGTTGTGCAGGGAATCGCCGAAGTCCGCCATGATCCGGTCGAATGTCGTGAACGCGGACGTCTCCACGACACCGAGGGCCGCGTAAGCCATGGCCTTCCCTGCGATCGAGAGATGGTGCTGGATGTACTCGTCGCCGCTGAAGCCGGTGGTGTCCGGTCTGAACGGGTCGAAGTGCGAACAGAAGCTTGCGAACGCACCACCCGGTAGCGGCAGCAGCGAGGAAACCGCCCGGACCGTGCGGGTGTTGGCTGCGACCTGATACAGCCGAGGTGCCATCCCGCCGTCCCATACCAGCACGATGGCGTCCTCACCTCGCGCTGCGAACGGGCTCGAACAGTACGGGCCGAGCAGGTGGTTGGCGGCGTGGTGGTAGCTGGCATAGCCGCTTCCGCGAGAGCCGAAGTCGTGAGCCGCGAATGTGTAACGCTGCAGCGGGTCAGGAGCCTTGGGACCGTCCAGATACGGCGCGACCGGGAGTCGTACGAGACGGCCTCCGGAGCAGGCCGGTACACACGCAGTGGTTTCGTTTCCCTGCACCCACCACCCGTCAACCACAAACCGATCGACGGCATCGGGGTCCAGCCCCTCGGAGCGCAGGATCTCTCCGACGCGGGAGAGGTCGTCCAGCGGGCTGTAGCGGTGCCTGTTTCCGATCTTTTCCATCTCGATACTGAAGACCAGGCGATTCTCGTCGATGACGCAGACGCCGCCGTCATGCGAGGCCTTGACTCCGCAAATCAGCATCGGCGTTCCTCTCGGCGAGTCGACTGCGTGTCGCCAGAAAGCGTAGTCCTCTCATGAAGGACGCGTCGCGCAGCCCGAGGAGTGTCCCAAAGCGCTCACTGAGAACGGCTGCCAGAATGCCACCCTCGCCCGGGGGCTGCTGGGGCCACTGGACGCGGCCTGCGACCGGGTGCGGGAGCACTGGGATGCCCTTGACGCGCAGACAAGGGAAACGCACTGGTCACGGTGCTCCTGGGCGGCGCGGTGGTCGCGTATGGTCGCAGGCTGGAAGCGTCCATCTCCCTCCGCCTCCCGGAGGCGATCCTTATGCGCACCAGCATCGGCCGCGGCCGTATCTACCGCCGCTGTGGCTGCAGAGACAGCCATCGCCGTCAGCTCGGCACAGACTGCCCTGGTCTGGTCACCGACAGCGAGCACGGCACCTGGAGCTTCGCTGTCGACGTCCCCACCCCGGCCCGTCGCCGGACGACTGTACGCCGGGGCGGCTTCCCCAGCCAGGATTCGGCCGAGCAGGCACTGGGCCGCTTCCTCGAGGGCGAGGCCGGCGGGTACAACGCGGACCCGAACCAGACCGTCGCCGCCTACCTGAACGCCTGGCTGACCGCGAAGGCTCTCGTACTGAAGCCGACCACGATGGCCCGTTACCGCGACTATGTCCGCAACGACCTCGTCCCGGCCTTCGGCAACCTCAAGCTCGACCAGCTCGCCCACCGGCATATCTCGGCCTACGTCACCTGCCAGCTCGCCGCCGACCGCGGCCGGACCACCCTGTACCGCTGCCTGGCCACCCTCTCCAGCGCCCTCGGCGACGCCGTCCGCCAACACCGCCTCCCCCACAACCCGGCCAGTCCCCCCGTCCTACGGCGACCGCCGTCCCCGGAGCGGAGAATCTGGACGGCGGAGGAGGCCGCCCGCTTCCTCTTGCACTGCCATCAGGCCGATCCCGAGATGGCCGACCTATTCGAGTTCCTCGTCGGCACCGGCATGCGCAAGGGCGAAGCCCTCGGCCTCCACTGAGACGACGTCCACCTGGCGGAAGGCGTCCTCTACGTGCGCTGCACCCTCTCCGCCATTGATAACAACCGGCTCGTCGTCACGACGCCGAAGACCCGATCCAGCCGCGGCTGGGTCGCCATCTCACCCCGCGTCGCCACCGCCCTCCGGCACCGTGCACAAACAACGCCCCGCACCTGCGGCGATCCTGACGACCCATTCGCCGGACTCGTCTTCTACCGGCCCGACGGCCGACCACTCGGACCACACCAGGTTCTCGACCGGCTCCACCAGCTCTCCGCCGAAGCCGGCGTCCCCAGGATCACGGTCCACGACCTGCGGCACCTGGCCGCCACCATCACCATCACCACCGGCGTGCCTCTGACCGTAGTCTCCAAGACCCTCCGGCACTCCACCCTGTCGACCACCGCCAACATCTACAGCCACCTCACCCAGCAGGCCGCCCACGAAGCCGTCGACACCATTGACCACACGCTGACCAGAGCCGAGAAGACCAGCACGCGTACAGACCGCCCGGCGTGGCTGCGACCACCACGCGACCACATCCACCACCTCCGCGAAGCCCTCCACCGGCTCCGCTCCCCCGCCCCGCCCGCGTTCAGCACCACGGCGAGCGAGCCCCGAACCGGGCGTGCGACCACACTGCGACCACCACGGCCCCGGACGCACGAAAGGCCGCCCTCTCACTAGTGAGAGAACGGCCTCCGACCTGCGTAAACGCTGGTCGGGACGACAGGATTTGAACCTGCGACCCCTTGACCCCCAGTCAAGTGCGCTACCAAGCTGCGCCACGTCCCGTTGTGCCTTGGGCTGTCTTTCGACCGGGTTTCCCCCGTCCCTGCGGCACATGCAGAACATTACCCCACGCCGAGGGGTGCGCATGCACCGGTGATCGGCGAGGGGGAGGATGGCCTGGTGAACGCACGGGATCGGGACGTTGAAGGGCGGGCGCGCAGTGCGCGGCCGCGGGACGGGCTGGGGCGGCCGTTGGCGTACGGGGCGGCGGGGGTGGAGCGGCAGCCCGAGGGGGTGGTGCGGTCGGGGGCCGAGACCGTGCGGGAGGCGCAGCGGCTGTTGGATGCCGGGATGCCGTTCCACGCGCACGAGGTGTTCGAGGACGCCTGGAAGTCCGGGCCGGAGGGGGAGGCGCCGCTGTGGCGGGGGCTCGCGCAGCTCGCGGTCGGGTTGACGCACGCCGCGCGCGGGAACGCCGTCGGCGGGGCGCGGCTGCTGCGACGGGGGGCCGATGGCCTGGCCGGGTGCGGCGACGCGTACGGGATCGACGTGGCGGGGGTGGTCGGGTGGGCCCGGGGGCTCGCTGACCGGGTGGAGGCCGGGGAGGAGATCGACCCCGCGGGCGAGGCTCCCCGGCTCGGCGGCCCGGCGGACCCCGCCTGACCGCTCGGCGAGGGCCTACGCGGCGGGCTGGAGCAGGTCCCAGCGGTTTCCGTAGAGGTCCTCGAAAACGGCGACGGAGCCGTACGCCTCGTGGCGGGGCTCCTCCAGGAAGCGGACGCCCTCGGCGGTCATCCGGGCGTGGTCGCGGGCGAAGTCGTCGGTGTAGAGGAAGAAGCCGACGCGGCCGCCGGTCTGGTCGCCGACGCGGGAGCGCTGGGCGTCGTTCTTCGCGCGGGCCAGGAGCAGCGCGGACTCCCGCGCGCCGGGCGGGCGGACCACGACCCAGCGGGATCCGTCCGGGCGGGCCGT
The DNA here is from genome assembly GCF_043201175.1 of Streptomyces sp. NPDC048337. Classification (NCBI taxonomy): domain Bacteria; kingdom Bacillati; phylum Actinomycetota; class Actinomycetes; order Kitasatosporales; family Streptomycetaceae; genus Streptomyces; species Streptomyces sp. NPDC048337. Next base: position 148,864 of record NZ_JBICYR010000021.1, on the reverse strand, counting down.
GTCCTCGACGAGGTCGAAGCCGAGGGCGCGGGTGTAGAAGTCGACGGCCTCGTCGTAGTCGTGGACGACGAGGGCGGTGAGGGCGATGTGGGAGGGCATGCCCCCCATTGTGCGGTCGACCGCGCTTCAGTCCTCGGACGGGGCCACGAGGAGTACGTCCAGCCGGCGGGGGCCGTGCACCCCCTCCACCCGGTCCAGTTCGATGTCGCTGGTCGCCGAGGGGCCGGAGATCCACGTCAGCGGGCGCATCGGGTCGAGGAGCGGCAGTGCCTGCGGGACGGAGTCCACGACCTGGTCGGGGACGCGCACGAGGCAGATGTGGTGGTCGGGGACGAGGGTGATGCGGCGGCGGCCCTGACTCGGGCCGCCGTCGAGGACGATCGTGCCGGTCTCGGCGATCGCGAGGGCGCAGCCGGTCACCACGGCGTCGACCCGGTCCAGTTCCCCGGGCGACTGTGCCGCGCGGTCGTGCACGAAGGTCGTCGACAGGCCTGCCGGCGGCCAGCCGAATCCGAGCTCCGGCGGAATCTGCACCGACCGGGCGTTCGCCAGGAGGTGCCCCAACAGCTGCCGGAAGCCATCCTCGTCCGTGCGGTGGACTCGCGCCCGGTACTCGGTCAGGTTCGCCGCGAGCAGGTCCACCCGCTCCTGCGGGGTGCGGACGCCGTGCGTCCGGAGGTAGTCCCGGGGGATCTCCACGTCGGGGCCCGGGTCGGGCACGGCCCGGCGGATGCGGGCCAGGATTCGGTCCTTGCTGGTCACTGCGGGGTCTCCCGTTCTCGGGTCGTCCACCAGTCGCGGAAGGACCGCTCCGGTACGGGTGGCAGTTCGCGGGTGTCGGTCCAGGCCCGGCCCGGGCCCGGCAGCCCGCGCGGGCGCAGCCGCCGGGCCCGGGCCAGCAGCCGCTCCCCCGCGCGCAGCGCGCCCGGATGGTCCAGGAGCAGCCGGGCGGCCCGCATGGCGGCCCGTTCGGCGGTGTGGCCGTGCGCCGGGCGGATCCGCACCCGGATGCCCTCGCGTGTCACCGGGCCGCCCTGGGCCACCCGTTCGCGCAGGTGGACGAGGACCTCGGGGATGTCGATGGCGACCGGGCAGACCTCGTAGCAGGCCCCGCACAGGGTGGAGGCGTAGGGCAGCGAGGCGTCGATCTCGCTGCCGGTGCCCCGCAGTTGGGGGCTGAGGATGGCGCCGATGGGGCCCGGGTAGACGGATCCGTAGGCGTGTCCGCCGGCGCGCTCGTAGACCGGGCAGACGTTGAGGCAGGCGGAGCAGCGGATGCAGCGCAGGGCCTGGCGGCCCACCTCGTCGGCGAGGGTGTCGGTGCGGCCGTTGTCGAGGAGGACGAGGTGGAAGGCGGACGGCCCGTCGCCGTCCGCCCCCTTCGACGGTCCCAGTCCCGTCCACATGGTCGTGTACGGGTTCATCCGCTCGGCCGTCGAGGAGCGGGGCAGCGTCTGGAGGAAGATCTCCAGGTCCCGGAAGGTCGGGACGACCTTCTCCACGCCCACGACCGAGATCAGGGTCTCGGGCAGGGTCAGGCACATCCGGCCGTTGCCCTCGGACTCGAAGACGACCATCGTGCCCGTCTCGGCGACCATGAAGTTGGCCCCGGACACGGCGACTTTGGCGCGCAGGAACTTCTCGCGCAGGTGCAGGCGGGCGGCCTCGGCCAGTTCGCGGGGGTCGTCGCCCAGCCCTTCGGGTGCCGGGCGGCCCCAACCGCCCATCTCCGCACGGAAGATGTCGCGGATCTCGCCGCGGTTGCGGTGGATGGCGGGGACCAGGATGTGGGAGGGCCGGTCGTGGCCCAGCTGGACGATGAGCTCGGCGAGGTCGGTCTCGTACGCGGCGATCCCGGCCGCCTCCAGCGCCTCGTTGAGGCCGATCTCCTGGGTGGCCATCGACTTGACCTTGACGACCTCCCGCTCCCCGGTGGCGCGCACCAGGTCCGTCACGATGCGGTTGGCCTCGTCGGCGTCGGCCGCCCAGTGGACGGTGCCGCCGGCCGCCGTGACCGAGGCCTCCAACTCCAGCAGGTAGCGGTCGAGATGGCGCAGGGTGTGGTCCTTGACGGCCTTGCCGGCGGCGCGCAGCCGGTCCCAGTCCTCCAGTTCGGCGACCGCGCGGGCCCGCTTGTCGCGGATGGTGTGCGTGGCGTGCCGGAGGTTGGCGCGCAGCACGTCGTCCCGTACGGCTTCCCGCGCGGCGGTGGGGAAGGCGGGCATGCCGAGGTACGTACCCGTCATGGCAGGGGGTCCTCCTCCGTGGCGGCCAGGATCTCGGCGAGGTGCAGGGCGCGGATCGGGGAGTCGGCGCGGCGCAGCAGGCCGTCGAGGTGGGCGAGGCAGGAGTTGTCGGCGCCGCACAGCACCTCGGCCCCCGTGGCGGCCGCGCTGTCGATCTTGTCGGTGCCCATGGCGGTCGACACGTCCGGGTTCTTGACGGCGAAGGTGCCGCCGAAGCCGCAGCACTCCTCGGCGCCGGGCAGTTCGACCAGGTCCAGTCCCTTGACCGCGGCCAGGAGCCGCCGCGGCCGCTCCCCCAGGCCCAGGCCCCGCAGGCCGTGGCAGGACGGGTGGTAGGTGACGGTGTGCGGGAAGTACGCCCCGACGTCGGTCACGCCGAGCACGTCGACCAGGAACTCGGTCAGCTCGTACACGCGCGGGGCCAGCGAGCGGGCGGCGTCCGCGAGCTCCTCGCCCCGGCCCTCCTCCGCCGCCTTGCGGCCGATGCGCGGGTAGTGCTCGCGGATCATGGCGGCGCAGGACCCGGAGGGGGTGACCACGTACTCGTAGCCGGCGAAGGCCCGCGCCGTGCGCCGCACCAACGGCTCCGCCTCGTGCCGGTAGCCCGTGTTGTACTGCGGCTGCCCGCAGCAGCTCTGGGCCGCGGGGAAGTCCACGGTGACGCCGAGCCGCTCCAGGAGGCGTACGACGGCGATGCCGGTCCTCGGGTACAGCGCGTCGTTGACGCAGGTGACGAACAGGGCGACGCGCATGATGGGCACAATAGCCGGGTGAAGAAGTTCTCAGTGATCGGCATAGGCGCGGGCGACCCGGACCACCTGACCCTCCAGGCGGTCAAGGCGATCGGCGCGGCGGACGCATTCCTCATCCTGGAGAAGGGCGAGGAGAAGTCGGACCTGACCGGGCTGCGGCGCGCGATGCTCGAGGAGCACGCCCGCCCCGGCCACCGGCTGGTGGAGGGCCGCGACCCGGACCGGGACCGGACCCCCGCCGACTACACGCCCACGGTGGACGGCTGGCGCAGTGCGCGGGCCGAGCTCTTCGAGCGGTTCATCGCGGAGGATCTGGCGGAGGGCGAGACCGGGGCGTTCCTGGTGTGGGGCGATCCTTCCCTCTACGACTCCACCCTCGCGATCCTCGACGAGGTGCTGGAGCGCGGCCGGGTGGCCTTCGAGCACGAGGTCGTGCCGGGCATCAGCAGCGTCTCGGCGCTGCTGGCGCGTCACCGCACCAACCTGAACCGGGTCGGGCGGCCGGTCCAGATCACCACCGGGCGGCGGCTGGCCGAGGGCTGGCCGGACGACGTGGACGACGTGGTGGTGATGCTGGACGCGCGGCACGCCTTCACCGCGCACCTGGACCAGGACCTCTTCATCTACTGGGGGGCCTACGTCGGCACCCCGGACGAGATCCTGGTCTCGGGGAAGCTGGCCGAGGTCTCGGGGCGGATCGAGGAACTGCGGACCGAGGCTCGCGCCCGCAAGGGCTGGATCATGGACACGTACCTGCTGCGGCGGGGCTGACCCGCCTCACTTCAGGTAGTACGGCAGGGTGGCGGCGAGGCGTTCGTACTCCTCGGGCCGGTTGTAGATCTGCCCGCAGACGCGGATGCCGCCGCCGCCCGGCCAGGGCCAGATGAGCACCCGGACGCGCTGCCGCGCCGCGATCTCCTCGCGCAGTGCGGCGGCGCCGTCCCGGGTCTCGGCGACCCCGGGCGGCAGGCGCAGGGTGCGCATGGCGAGGCCGGCGGTGTGCGGGAGCGCGGTCAGCCCGGGGATCCGGGCGAGCAGGCCCGCGCCGTAGGCGGCGAGGGTGCTGTTGTGGGCCCGTACCCGGTCCGCGCCGAGGCGGTCCTGGAGGTCCAGGCCCTCTGGGGCGGCGAGCCAGCCGGTGTAGTCGGCGGTGGCGCGGTACTCGACGGAGCGGGGGAATCCGTGCTGGTCCTCCCAGGACGGTACGAGGGCCCGGATCCGGTGGCGGTGCCGCGGGGCGACGGCGAGGATCGCGGTGCCGGGCGGGGCGTAGCCCCATTTGTGGAGGTTGCCGAACCAGAAGTCGGCTCCGCCGGCGAGCGGGTCGGCGAGCATGCCGGGGGCGTGCGCCCCGTCGACGACGGTGATGACCCCGCGTTCCCGCAGGTCGGCGAGGAGCCGGGGGCCCGCGATCAGCCGGGCGGTGGGCGAGCTGACGTGGTCGAGCAGGGCGACGCGGGTCCGGGGCGTCAGGGCGGCCAGCACGGTCTCCCGTACGGCGTCCTCGTCGGGCAGGTGGGGGTCCAGGGCGACGGTGGCGACCTGGGCGCGGCGGGCGGCGGCCGCGACGACGGTGCGGTAGCCGTGGTCGGTGACCAGGATCTCGTCGCCGTCGGTGAAGGGGATGGCGTCGAGGGCGAGGTTGGCGCCCTCGGTGGCGTTGGAGATGAAGGCGATGCCGTCGGGGTCGGCGCCGAGGTGGGCGGCGATCCGGGCGCGGGCCGCGGCGAGCCGGTCGGAGACGGCGATGAAGAAGGCGTCGGGATCGGCGTGCGCTTCGGCGCGCAGCGCCGCCTGGGCCTCTTCGACGGGGGCGGGCACCGCGCCGAAGGAGCCGTGGTTGAGGTGGGCGACACCGGGGTCGAGCCGGAACAGCCTCTGCCCTCCGGGAAACTCACCGGGCCGCCCATCAGGGCCTGCGCCCGGGAACTCGCCGGGCTGCCCGCCCGGGCCCACGCCCGGCGCCCCGTCGGCCGGACCGGCCGGCGGACCACCGGGCAACTCGCCAGGGAACTGGCCGGGGTGCCCACCCGGGAACGAACCGGGGGCCGCTCCCGGCGAACCGGCGGGCGGACCGGCGGGCGAACCCGGGGGCGGACCGGCGGGCGGGTCGGAGGGCAACCCGCCGGCCGGCCTCGGCCCCGGCGGCAACGGGGCCGAGCCCCGGGCTTTGAGGGGCGCGGGCGCGCCCGGGCCCCCCAGGGGGGGCGCAGGGTCCGCGGGACGTATCGGGTCTGGCGTCACGGGTCCTCCGTGGATGCGGCACGGCTGTCCTCCGGATCATCTCCCGGCGCGCCCGGAGCCGGTAGCCCGCCCGCGAACGCCCTGCGCCCGTGCGCGACGAGCTCGCGTACGGCGGGGCCGTGCGCGCCCCGCCAGACGAGCGAGAGCAGGGCCGGGGTGTCGACGTCGTCGATGACGCGGGCGACGAGCCGGTCGCGGTAGCCCTCGGCCATCGACTCGCTGAGGACGGCGACGCCGAGCCCCCGGGCGGCGAGGTCGGCGATCGCGTCCGCGGCTCCGGCCTGGAGCGCGATCACCGGTTCCATCCCCTGCGCGGCGCAGGCCTGGTCGAACACCGTACGCAGCCCCGTGCCCGGGGGCATGCACACGAGCGGGTGGTCGCCCAGGTCCCGGAGGGCGACCCGGCGCCGGCGGGCCAGGGGGTGCCCGGGCGGGACCGCGACGACCAGCCGCTCGCTGACGATCGTCAGCGCCTCCAGTCCGGCGGGGTTGGCGGTGGCCGTCCCGATGAGGGCGACGTCGACGGTTCCCGCGTGCACGCCTTGGACCAGCCGGTCGGAGCCGTCCTCCAACAGGGCGATCTCCACACCCGGATGGGCCCGGTGGAAGGCGGCGAGTGCCTCGAACAGCGGGGTGACGGTGCAGCCCACGACCATGCCGACCGTGATCCGGCCCCGGAGCAGCCCGGTCACCTCGCCGACCGCCTGCCCTACCGCCTCGGCGGCGGCGAGCGCCGCCCGGGCCGGTGCGAGCGCTGCCTCGCCGGCGGGGGTGAGGGTCACGGTGCGGGCCGACCGGTCGAACAGCTCGGCGCCCAGCTCCCGTTCGAGCTGCCGGATCTGGGCGCTGACTCCGGACTGGCTGATGTGCACCCGTTCGGCCGCGCGGGTGAAGTTCCGCTCGTCGGCGACGGCGACGAAGTAGGCGAGCTGCCTCAGTTCCATGACTCGGGATTCTAGTAAGCAGAAGATCCATCTGTTGGACTTCTGATCGGCGGCCGACCACCCTGAACGTACGAAGAGCCCAAGAGCCCAAGGGCCCACCGCAGCAGGAGGAAGCCGTGCAGGAGTACGCGAAGGCCATGCGACCCGAGGACATCACCCGCCTGTTCGTCGAGCGGTCCAACGCCGGGGACGCGGCCGGGGTCGCCGCGCTCTACGCGGAGGACGCCGTGATGGCGTACCCGCCCGGCCGGACCACCGTGGGCCGGGAGGCGATCCGTGCCCTGTGGGAGAAGGTGTTGGCCCACCGGCCCCGCTTCGAGCAGGAGGCGCCGCTGCCGACGCTGATCAGCGGCGACATCGCCCTCACGTCGACCCCGCCGAAGGACGGCGCCGGGGCCCGCGCCCAGGTCGTACGGCGCCAGCCCGACGGCAGCTGGCTGCGCGTGCTCGACCAGCCGGAGTTCGTCCGGCCCGAGACGGCCTAGCGGCGCCCGCTGGTGGCCGCGTAGTACTGGAGGTCCTGGACCTCCACCGTGCGGTCCACCGGATACGGCAGCTCCACCTCCGCCCGCGCCTTCCCGTCCCGCACCACCCGCGCCGAGGCGGCGCCCGGCTTCAGCGGCAGCAGTTCGGAGTGGATCCCGGCCGGGGCCTCATGGATGGCCCCGGCCCCTCCGACGGTCGTACGGACGGCCGCGGGTCCGGTGAGGAAGCTGAGCACCTCCACCGTGTCCCGGGGCGCGGCGCTCCCTTTGCGCACCGACATGAGCAGCGACTGCCGGCCCGTCGGATCCGCGTCCGCGAACTGGGTGCGCGCCGTGAGGTACAGGGTGTCGCGGACGATCTGCGGCCAGCTGCCCGTCTTGAACCGGGTCAGGTAGTACGAGGTCAGGTCGAGGTAGGCATGGCCGTTGTGCAGGGAGGGCGCGAACTGGCTGCCCTCGGAGTAGTCGTTCCAGGTGGTGAGCTGCACCCAGTCGGCGCCGTCCTCGATGGCGTGCGTCCAAGTGGAGCGCAGGGTGGCGGTGTTGCCGGCCTCGTCGTAGATCCCCTGGTTGGGGCGGGCGTCCTGGACCGACACGGGCTGCATCCAGATCTTGCCCATGCCGTGTGCGCGGCCGGCGTCGCGGGTGCTGCTCTCCTGGCCGACGTAGCTACGGCTGCCCCACTCGGAGAATCCGTAACTGATGGGCGCGAACTCCCCGTTGTGCGCGCCGAAGTCGAGGAACAGCGGGACGAAGGCGGTGCGGACGCCGTGCCGGGACGCGAGGAGGGCCATGGCCTCGGTCCACCAAGCGGCGCTCTTCTCCTCGGCCTTGAAGGGCGAGACGACGAGCCGGCCGTCGCGGAGCCGGTGGGCGGCCGGGGCGTCGCCGAGGGTGGCGATGGCGTCGGCGAGCACGGCCGGGTCGTCCGTCCTCAGCGCGGTCATGTCCGGCATCAGCATGATCTTGAAGGTCGGGTCCACCGCGTGGGCCGCCGCCATCAGCAGGTTGGCGCGGTCCCAGTTCTTGCCGGAGAGGGAGAGCACGTCGAGGGTGAAACCGTCGATGCCGGCCGCGCGGGCCGTGCGCACCTCCTGCTGGAGATTGGCGTACTCCCAGTCGCCGCTCCTCGGTTCCACGGGCAGCGGCCGGTCGCGCAGCAGGCCGCCGTACTTCTCGTGTTTGCCGCTCTCCCCGTCCGGGGCGAGGTAGTGGCGGGTGTAGTAGTCGCCGTCGGCGCTCGCGTTGTCGAGGGAGAGCGGGTACGGGGTGAAGTAGTGGGCGAACACCAGCTTGCCGCCCGCCGAGCCGGAGCGCAGGGCGGCCGGCGCGGGCATGTCGAAGGGCAGGGCGCCGGCGGGGCGTTCCGCTCCGGTGTCCGCGGCGCCCCGGGGGTCGGCCTTGGCGGCCGCGCTCGTGCCGGCCGGCGGCGGGCTCCGGTCGGGCTGCCGGGAGCCGGCGGCCGGGTCGGGGGCGCCGGTTGGGGAGGCGCCCGCGGGCCCGGTGGACCAGGGAGCGCCGATGACCGGAGCCGAACCTCCTTGCGCGGCACCCGCGTTGAAGGGGTCCCAGGCGATTCCGGCGGCCGAGCAGACCCCGACGAGGAGGAAGGCGGAGATCAGCAGGGCCGGCAGCGGCCGACGGCCCCGAAAACCGGGCCGGTACCGGTGGGACGCGGGACGCGCCGCCGACCGCCGCGCCCGCCGGTCCGATCGCCGGTCCGCTGTCATGCCTGGAGCCCCTCCCGTGTACGTGCCCCACCGCGGGACTGCACAGCATTGAAGTGCTCTCCTCCCTTCGCAAGCTCAGGAAGGAGATTCCCGTCTACCTTGCGGTGGCGGGCTTGACGCCGCGAGTGCGCCTGACGACTGCCCTACCGGCAGCCGGGATCGCCACGTGGCCGATCCGGTGCAGGTGCAAGACGTTCCGGGCTCCGTTGTGGTCGGCATTGCCGGTCCATCCGCAGTCAGGGTTCTTACACACGAACAGGGCTTGCGTTTCCCGGCTGCCGGGCGTGAGGAAGCCGCACGCGGAGCAGCGCTGGGAGGTGTAGGGCGCGGGGACCTTGACCAGGGTGCCGCCCTGGCGGGCGGTCTTGTACGTCAGCAGGGTGACGGTGCGGCCCCATGCCTCTTGGAGGCTGGAGCGGTTGAGACCGGACTTCTGCTTGACGTTGGTTCCCGGTTCTTCGATGGTGCCCTTCGCGGATTTGGTCATGTTCGTGATGTGCAGGTCTTCCATCACGATCACGCTGTACTGGTGGGCGAGGGTCGTGGTGGTCTTGTGCTGCCAGTCGGTGCTGCGGCGCGTGGCTTTTGCGCGCAGTGCCCGGATCTGGTCGTAGGTGCGGTGCAGGCGTCGGGAAGTCTTCTCCTTCGGCTTGCGGAAGGTCTTGCGGTGCGCGGCGCGCCGTTCCAGGCGGAGCAGCTTGGCCTTCTCGTCGGGGTTCAACCATTTGTCCCGGTCGGAGGTGCCGTCGGGAAGACGGGGCGGACGGCCGTGGTCGTGGTGGTTTCCGTCGGAGAGGGCCATGGGGATGTTGACGCCCATGTCGATGCCGACCTCCGGCCCCGGGTGGGGCTCGGGGGCGCGGTCCAGGGTGGTGATCCGGAAGGCGACGTGCCAGCCCAGGCCGTCTCTGACGAGGCGGGCCCCGGTGATCCGGTTGTCGCTGTTCGCCTGTTTGCCGACGGGCAGGTCTTTGGTCCAGCGGAAGCGGACGCGCCCCACCTTGGGGATGTTGACCATGCCCCACCGGCGGTGGACGCGCTTGATCTGGAGGTCGCGGCCCTGGGGGATGTCCACGGACATCACCGACCGGAACCGTCCTTTGAAGTTCGGCTCCTCCGCGCGGCCGTCCCAGCAGTTCTTCCAGGCTTGGAGGTACGCCTTGAGGACCGCCTGAGCCGCCTGCGCCGGGAGCACGGCGAGGAAGTCGATGTCCTTGCGGGCCTGCCGGATCGCCGCGTCAGCGGCGGCCAGGGACCTCTTGCCCTTCGGCATCATCTGCCACCACGCGTGCAGGCAGTTCCACATGGCGCGGGCCGCGTGCGCCTGATCGTCCATGGCCCGGATCTCGGCAGGAGACAGCGCCAGACGGGCGCGATGCCCGAACTGCCGCTTGACCAGACCCAGTTCCGAGTTCATGCGATCACTCTATCGTTTGGTTCATGTCACCGAGGTGGAATCCCAATCCCGACGTACGCCCGGGACGACACGTCGTCTACAACCTGCACGCCCACTTGGTTTTCGTCACGAAGTACCGACGCAAGGCCATGACGGACGCCATGCTGACCCGCTGCGAAGAAATCATGCGGGAGGTGTGCAAGGACTTCGAGGCCGAGCTGAAGCAGTTCAGCGGCGAGGACGACCACGTACACCTCCTGGTGCACTACCCGCCCAAGGTCCAGCTCTCCAAGCTGGTCAACTCCCTCAAGGGCGTCTCAGCCCGGCTGCTGCGCAAGGAGTACGACAACCACGTCCGCCGGTTCCTGTGGGGCGGACACTTCTGGTCCGGCTCCTACTTCGCCGGCTCCTGCGGCGGCGCAGCCCTGACCGTCGTCAAGCAGTACATCGAGAACCAGAAGCGGCCTGTCTGACCGTCACGGACGGAGGCGCAGAGAACTCCGGCGCTCCGCGCCTCCGGGCTGAGGATGCGCTTCACCTCCGCCCTAAAGGACGGAGCACTGCGCAAGATCAGAGGTAGAGCCCATGACCGGCCTCCGGACAACCGCTCCCGCGCCCGGGTCAGGTGCGGGTGGAGGCGATGTCGGCGTTCTCCAGGATTCCGATGGCGTCGGGAACGAGGATCGCCGTGGAGTAGTAGGAGCTGACCAGGTAGGACATCACCGACTTCTGGTCGATGCCCATGCAGCGGACGTTGAGGCCCGGTTCGATCTGCTCGGGGATCGCGGCCGGGCGCAGGCCGACGACCCCTTCGCTCTCCTCGCCGGTGCGCAGGGCCAGGATGGAGCTGGTGTGGCCGCCGACGACCGGGATCTTCCCGCAGGGCAGTACGGGGAGGCCGCGCCAGGACGGGACCTTCTTGCCGTGCACCTCGACGGTGTCGAGGGAGATGCCGCGCTTGTTGCACTCGCGGAAGAAGGCGGCGATGGCCTTGGGGTGGGCGAGGAAGAACCTGGTACCCCGGCGCATGCTGAGCAGGTCGTCCATGTCGTCGGGGGTGGGCGGGCCGGACCAGGTGCTGATGCGCTGCCCGTAGTCGGCGTTGTGGAGGAGACCGAAGTCGCGGTTGTTGAGGAGTTCGGACTCCTCTCGTTCGCGCATCGCCTCGACGGTCAGGCGCAGTTGCTGCTCGAACTGGTTCATCGGGTCGTTGTAGAGGTCGGCGACGCGGGTGTGGATCTGGAGCACGGTCTGCGCGAGGCTCAACTCGTACTCACGCGGGCGTAGTTCGTAGTCGACGAAGGTGGCGGGCAGTACGGCCTCGCCCTCGTGGCCGGAGGAGAGCTCGATGTCGGCCTCGCCGCGCCGGTTGACGGGCCGGCGGCCGTTCTCGACGTACTGCTCCAGGTGGGCGCGCAGGCTCGCCGAGCGGCCCAGCACCTCCTGGAAGACGCTCCACCGCAGCACCATGACGGTGCCGGCGGTCGCGGCCCGGACGGCGTAGCCCCAGCGCGGTTCCGGCTGGCCTAGGGCGTCGTCGCCGAGCTGGTCTCCGTCGGCGACCACGCCGAGGAGCTCGGTCCCGCCGTACTTGCCCACGGCCCGCTTCTCGAAGCGGCCGTGGGCGATGATGAACACCTCGTCGACCGCGGCGCCCGCGTCCACGAGGGCGTCACCGGCGCGCAGGTCGCGCTTGACGAAGCGCTGCGCCAGCTCGTCGAGCACGCCGCTGTCGGCGTAGCCCTTGAGGGTGGGGAGCTCGGTGAGGGTGGGGGCGAGGATGCGTACGTCGTCGGCGCCGGTCTGGACGAAGGAGACCCGGCCCCGGCCGACGGCGTGGGTGAGGCGGCGGTTGACGCGGTAGGTGCCGGCCCCGAGGTGCACCCAGGGCAGCATGCGCAGCAGCCAGCGCGAACTGATGCCCTGCATCTGGGGAACGGACTTGGTCGTGGTCGCCAGATTGCGGGCCGCGGCGGTGCTCAGGCTCAGCTGCCGTTCGTCGGCGGGGTCCAGGGGCGGCGGCGCTTCCGAGGTCATGCGGGGTTCCTCCCTGCGTCGGTCCACGAGGAGCGTGCGGCACGGCTCTGCAGGGCTCACGGTGGGGTGCGGGGCGGCGGTGGCGGTAGCCGCCCGGGGCGGGGGGCCTGTTGAAAATCGCGGCGGGTTGAAGCCGTGTACGCCAGTACGAAGGGGGAGTAGGGGGTCGCTCGGCCGGTGGCCCGCACACCAGTGCAGGCTTTCAACGCCCCGGCATCTTCAACGGGCGGGCGGGCGGCGGGGCCTACCGGGGCGGCGGGCGGACCGCGCTCCATGGGTGGGTGTGCCGACCCGCAGGAGGACCCATGGACCGCGCCCTCGTTCCCGCCCTCGACGCACCGGAGGACGTCCTGAGCCGGCTGCTCGGCGGCCTGAGCGGACTGGGCGCCTCACCGAGGCGGGCCGCCGCCCCGGCCCCCGACCCCGGTACGGGGACCCGTACCGGCGGCGGCATCGTGATCCCCCCGCTGTACTGCCCGGAGGCCGTACGGGACGACCCGGCCCTGGCGGAGGAGGTCAACGAGCGGCTGGTCCGGTGGGCCGCCAAGGTCGGGATCTACGAGGGGCGCCTGGACATGCTGCGCTCCTGCGGCTTCGGCCGGCTGATGATGCTCGCGCACCCGGACTGCGACGACCCGGACCGGCTGCTCGCGGCCGCCAAGTGCGGGCTCGCCGAGTGGGCGGTCGACGACCACTGGGTCGACGAGGGGCGGGACCCCGACCCCGCACTGATCGGCCTGCGGTCGGCGCTCGCGCACGCGGTGGTGGACCCGGTACGGATGCCGGCGGGCTACGCGCGGCAGTTCGAGGAGCGGGTGGCGGCCGAGCCCGTGCTGCGCGCGTTCCGCTCGGCCCTGGAGCACCTCGCCGAGTTCGCCTCCCCCACGCAGGTGACCCGGCTGCGCTACCAGTTGGCGGTGATGTTCGTCGGGTACAGCCACGAGGCCGAGTGGCGGATGTCGGGGCGGCGGCCGCCGGTGTGGGAGTACCTGTTGCACCGGTACGAGAACGGCTTCTTCCCGTGCATGGTCCTGACCGACCCGCTCGGGGGCTACGAGGTGCCGGCGGCGGAGTTCGCGGACGCGCGGGTGCGGCGTACGTACATGTACGCGGGGGTGGCCACGGTCCTCCTGAACGACCTGTACTCGATGGCGCGGGAGGATCCCGCGGACACCAACCTCCCCAACCTCCTCGTGGCGGAGGAGGGGTGCTCGCTCCAGGAGGCGGTGAACCGGACGGCGGCGATCCATGACGAGATCATGCGGATGGTCGAGGCGGAGTCGGCGGCCCTGGCCGGGCTCGGCTCGCCGCTGCTGGGCCGGTTCCTGGAGGGGCTCCGGAACTGGATGGGCGGCTCGGCACGATGGCACGCCACCAGCCCCCGCTACCACGCCACCGCCTGAGGATCGGGGCTCCGCCCGGGGTGCGGGGCGGAGCCCCGGGTGTCAGGGGAGGCGGGCCAGGAGGGTGCGGGCCGCGCGGTGGCCGCGGATGGGGTGGAGGCGGGCGCGGAGCCTGCGGACCGCCTCCTCCACCCGCGCCGAATCCACCTGCGGCGCGAGGTCCAGGAGGTCGTGCCAGGCGGCGCAGGCCCGGTCCACGTGCCCCAGCCCCAGGTGGAGCTCGGCCAGCCGCGCCGTCGTGATCGCCCGCGCCCGCCGCTCCCCGGCCGGCCGGTGCCGGAGCGACGTGCCGAGCGCGGCTATGGCACCCCGCGCGTCCCCGAGCGCCGCCAGCGCCTCGGCCCGCTGATGGGCCAGGGCGGCGTGGTGGTAGTCGCCGATGGCCGCCTGCTGACCGGCCGAGCGCTCCAGCAGCCGTTCCGCCTCGCCCAGATGGGCCACCGCGGCCCGCCGGTCCCCGCAGCCCGCCTCGGCCACCGCCCGCTGTCCCGTCACGAAGGCGGCCTGGAGCGAGGGGAGCCGCCTGGCCTCCCGGGCGGCCCCCTCCGCCAGCTCCCACGCCTGCTTGCGGTGGCCCAGCCGGTGCGCCTGCACGCTCATCGCGCGCAGTACGGGCGCCCAGCACCGCGGATCCCCCGCCTCCTGCCCCAGCCGCAGCGCCGCCCGGTAGTACGCCTGGGCCACGCCCTGCTGGTTGCTGTCGAAGCATAGGAATCCCGCGGTGTACGCGAGCCGGGCGGTGCAGCCCAGCAGCCGGTGTCGTACCGCCGGTGCGGAGGCCGCGCGCAGCCAGGGTGCCACGGTGGTCGCGAGGTAGCGGGTCAGGGCGGGCCTCGCCAGGCCGCTGCCGAACATCATGTCGGCGTTGCGGAAGACCGGCAGGACGGCCTCGGCGGCCGCCACGTGCTCGGCCCCGATCCGCCCGGAGGTCGACGTGGGGCCATCGCCCGTACCGGGCGGCGGTCCGCCCCCCGGTCGCCAGGCGGAGGAGTAGACGGGGATCTCGCCGAACAGGGCCTCGGCCTCGCCCGGCGCGAGACCGCCCGCGCCCCGCGGTTCGGCGCCGGTGCGGTCCCGCGCCCTGACACCGGCGGGCCGGGTGAGCCCGGTGTCGGCCGGGCTGACCCGCCGCCCGGTCCGCCGGCTGAGCGCTTCGGCGGCGAGGGCGACGACGTGGGCGGGCGGCCGGGTGCCGGCGAGCCAGTGGGAGACGGAGGTCCGGTCGTAGCGCAGGGTGAGGCCGGTCTCGGCGGCCACGCCGTTGACGGCGCGGGCGAAGTCCTGCCCGCTCCAGCGGGCGTCGGTCAGGAGGGTGCGGAGTCGTCCGTTGGGTTCACGCTTGGCCATCAGAACCGCCCAACTCGTACAAACGTCCAGCCCTTCAACGCGATGGGACATTCAACAGGGTGGGGGCCGGGCCTCCGTAGCCGGTGGAGCCGTCCTGCCCCTAACTAAGACGTGTGCGCCCGTCGGCACGCGATCACACCGCGTGCCGCTGGCGTACGGGAGCGCAGCAGATCACTGGAAGCGGGATCACTCCTTCCGATCACTCCCGTTCACGACCCCCGACCAGCCGGCGGCCCCGCGCCGCCGCGCCCAGGAAGACTGACCGAGAGGAAGGCCTGCCATGTCCGTCGACCCCGCCGCCGAAGTGAGCGCCGCCGAACACCTGGCCGCCGCCGCCCGGCAGAGCCTGAGCACCGAGGCCGCCCGCAACCTCGCCACCACGACGAAGTCCGCCCCGCAGATGCAGGGCATCAGCTCCCGCTGGCTG
This sequence comes from Streptomyces sp. NPDC048337, assembly GCF_043201175.1. Taxonomy (NCBI): domain Bacteria; kingdom Bacillati; phylum Actinomycetota; class Actinomycetes; order Kitasatosporales; family Streptomycetaceae; genus Streptomyces; species Streptomyces sp. NPDC048337. The sequence goes on along the minus strand of NZ_JBICYR010000021.1, from coordinate 133,853 downwards.
CTGAAGATCCTGCCGTGGGTCCAGACGGGCGGCGGCACCTACCGGGTCAACCGCACCGTCAGCTACACCCTCGGCGACGGCCGCATCACCTTCGTCAAGACCGGCACCGAACTGCGGGTCATCCCGCCCATGTTGCGCGAGCTGGGCATGCTGCGGAACTTCCCCGACGACCGGGTGGTCGAGTCGATCGCCGAGCGGTTCGTCAAGGAGGAATTCCGCAAGGGCGACGTGATCGTCCGGCGCGGGGACCCCGTCGACAAGATCTACCTCGTCGCCCACGGCCGGATCGAGCGGCTCAGCGTCAGCGCCTACGGGGACGAGGCCAGCCTCGGCGTCCTGAGCGACGGCGACCACTTCGGCCACCACCCCCTGCCGGACGCCCGCTGGGAGTTCACCGCCCGCGCCCTGACCGACGTGGTCACGATGACCTTCAACCGCGGCGACTGGGACGTGGCCCTGAGCAGCTCCCCCGCCCTGCGCCGGCACGCCGAGGCCTATCTGGAGGCCGAGCGCGTCGGCCGCAAGGGCAGCGACGCCGTGGACCTGTCCGCGGGCCACACCGGCGAGGTGATGCTGCCCGGTACGTACGTCGACTACGACCTGAGCCCGCGCGAGTACGAGCTCAGCGTCGCGCAGACCGTCCTTCGCGTGCACTCGCGGGTCGCCGACCTCTACAACCAGCCGATGAACCAGGCCGAACAACAACTCCGCCTGACCATCGAGGCACTGAGGGAACGTCAAGAGAGCGAACTGATCAACAACCCCGAGTTCGGGCTGCTGCACAACGCCGACTACGAGCAGCGGATCTTCGCCCGGACCGGTCCGCCCACCCCCGACGACATGGACGAACTCCTCAGCCGCCGACGGGGCTCGGAGTTCTTCCTCGCCCATCCGCGGACCATCGCCGCCTTCGGCCGCGAATGCAACCGGCGCGGCCTGTACCCGGCCGCCGTCGACTTCCACGGCCACGCGCTCCCCTCCTGGCGCGGGGTGCCCCTGCTGCCCTGCAACAAGATCCCGGTGACCGAGGAGCGGACCAGCTCGATCCTGGTCCTGCGCACCGGCGAGGACAACGAGGGCGTCATCGGACTGCACCAGCTGGGGCTGCCCGACGAGTACCAGCCGGGCCTGTCGGTGCGGTTCATGAACATCAACGAGCAGGCGATCATCTCCTACCTGGTCACCGCCTACTACTCCGCGGCCATCCTGGTCCCCGACGCCGTCGGGGTCCTGGAGAACGTGGAGATCGCCCGCTTCGACGACCGGGAGGGGCCGTCCCATGACCGTTGAGCAGCCCTTCGAGCTGCCCGAGTTCTATCTGCCGCACCCCGCACGGCTCAATCCGCACCTGGAGGAGGCCCGCGCCCACACCCGGGCCTGGGCCGGGGATCTGGGGATGCTGGAGGGTTCGGGGGTCTGGGACCCCGCCGATCTGGAGGCACACGACTACGCGCTGCTGTGCGCCTACACCCATCCCGAGTGCGACGGGCCGATGCTCTCGCTCGTCACCGACTGGTACGTGTGGGTGTTCTTCTTCGACGACTGGTTCCTGGCGCGCTTCAAGCGCACCGGCGACCGGACGGCCGGGCGGGAGGCGCTGGAGCGCCTCGCGCTGTTCATGCCCGCCGATCCTCGGACGCCGGTGCCGGAGCCCGCGGGCCCGGTGGAGGCGGGCCTGGCCGACCTGTGGCGGCGGACGGTCCCGGGCCACTCGGCGGACTGGACCGCGCGCTTCACCCGCAGCACCCGCGACCTCCTCCACGAGTCGTTGTGGGAGCTCGACAACATCAACATCGGCCGGATCTCCAACCCCGTGGAGTACGTGGAACAGCGCCGCAAGGTGGGCGGAGCGCCCTGGTCGGCGGGGCTGGTCGAGCACGCGGTGGGCGCGGAGGTGCCCGCCTCCGTCTCCGAGGAGCGGGCGCTGCGCGTCCTGCGCGACTGCTTCGCCGACGCGGTCCACTTCCGCAACGACCTGTTCTCGTACCAGCGGGAGACGGGGGCGGAGGGGGAGCTCAGCAACGGGGTGCTGGTTCTGGAGAGGTTCTTCGGCTGTACCACCCAGGAGGCCGCCGACCAGCTGAACCACCTGCTCACCTCCCGGCTCCAGCAGTTCGAGACCACCTTCTTCACCGAACTGCCCGCGCTGTGCGCGGAGAAGGGCCTCACCCCGGACGGGCTCCTCGCGGTCCTGACCTACGCCCGCGGGCTCCAGGACTGGCAGTCCGGCGGCCACGAGTGGCACATGCGCTCCAGCCGGTACATGAACAAGCGCCCGGGCCGCACCGACGCGGGTGGGCCCGTCGGGCTGCGCGGCCCCACGGGGCTGGGCACCACCGGCGCCAACGTCAGGGCGCTGCTGGGGCTGACGGGTGGCGCCCCGCGGCTGCGCCGGTACGGCAACGTCCCGCGCACGGTGGGTCCTTCGGTGATCCCGGACTTCTACCTGCCGCTGCGCAACGTGCTCAATCCGCACCTGGACGGCGCCCGGGAGCGGCTCATCGAGTGGATCCGGCGGACGGGCCTCCTCGACGAGGGCATCTGGTGGGAGGAGAAGGCCCGGGGCTTCGACTTCGCCCTGTGCTCGGCGGGCATGGACCCGCAGGGCCCGCCGGAGACCCTGGACATCAGCGCGGGCTGGCTGTGCTGGGGCACCTACGCCGACGACGCCTATCCGCTGCTCTTCGGCACCACCCGCGGCCTGCCCGCCGCCAGGGCGCAGACGGCGCGGCTGCGCGCGTGCATGCCGCTCGACCTGTCCGCGCCGCCGCCTCCGGCCAACGCCATGGAGCGGGGGCTGGCCGATCTGTGGCGGCGCACGGCCGGGCCGATGCCGATGCGCGGCCGGGAGATCTTCCGGGACGCCATGGACCGGGTACTGGACAGCTGGCACTGGGAGTTGGAGAACCAGGCGGCCAACCGGGTGCCGGATCCGGTGGACTACCTGGAGATGCGCAGGGTGACCTTCGGATCGCCGATGACGATCGCGCTCTCCCGGTTGGCGCACCTGGACGTCGTACCGGAGGAGGTGTACGCGAGTTCGGCCGTGCAGTCGATGCAGGCCGCGGCCTTCGACTACTCGGCCGTCATGAACGACGTGTACTCGTACCAGAAGGAGGCCGAGTACGAGGGCGAGCTGCACAACCTCCTGATCGTGGTGGAGAACTTCTTCGACTGCGACCATCCGACGGCGCTGCGGATCGCGAACGATCTGATGACCTCGCGGATGAAGCAGTTCGAGCACGTGGTGGAAAAGGAACTCCCCGTCATGTGCGCGGACCACGGGCTGGACGCGGCGGCCCGGGCGGCCGTGGAGCGCAGCGCCGAGGAGCTGCGGCGGTGGATGGCGGGGATCGCGTTCTGGCACGACCGGACGAAGCGCTACCGGGAGGAGGACCTCAAGCGCCACCACGCGCACCGGACGGGCGCGGCGCACCTGGCGGACTCGGCACGCCGGGCGGACGCGGCACGCCCGACGAGCGGGAGCCTGCCGCCGCTGCCCGCGCCGGCGCACCGCGCCGCATGGGCGACCTGACCTGCGAGGGAACGGACAGCATCGCCGGAATGCGACATTCCCCTGGTCTTACGGCGCAAGTGGCGCATAATCGTCGTCACGCGGCTTGAAAGAGAACCCTGTCGCCGCGCTTGGTCACGCATGCAATGGGGGGCATCGTGCCGATGAGGGAATCCGGATCGACCGGAACACTGCCCGCCACGTCCGCCGAGATGTCCCGACTGCTCACCACCGTCCGGCGGGGGCGCGTCCTGACTGTGACGGGAGGCTTCCGCGAGCCGCGCGGCCTGCTGGTGCGCGAGATCGCACGGCGGCTCGCCTCCAACTTCTACGACGGGGTGGCCGTCATCGCCCTGGACCCGCTCCACGGCGATTACGGCGTCCGCGAGTTGACGGCCGAGCTCGGCCACGTGCCCGGCATGCCCTTCCTGCCGTGCGGTACGGCCAACGCCGCCTCATGGCTGGCCGAACGGGACATGCTGCTCGTCCTGGACGGCGCCGAACGGCTCACCCCGGCCGCCCTGGCCTGGCTGCGGTACCTCCTCTCCGTGGCCCCGGGGCTGCGCATCCTCGCGGCCGGCCGGTCCCCGCTGGCCTTCGACGGCGAGCGGGTCCACCGGCTCCGCTAGACATGTCATGCGCGCGACATAACGCCGCCACGAGGGCGCCACAGCACTGGAACAGCACTGCCATGCGGCGGTCATTGAGTGACCGGTGCCCGAATTCTAGGGTCTGACCTGCAGGTTCCGGCTGTGCGCGAGCGCCGCCGGAAGCCCCCCGGTTCGTACGTCACACTCCCCCGCACGTACAGGAGACCCTCGTGAGCGAGCACATCAGCACGCCCCGGACCGGCTCGGTCGGCAGACGCCGCTTCCTCGCCGGCGCCGCGGCGGTGGCGGCGGCAGCGGCCACCCCGTCCCTCGCCCAGGCGTCCACGCCGGGCACCGCGGCCGCGGCCGCCACCCGGCCCAACATCCTGCTGATCGTCACCGACGACCAGCCCAAGCACACCGACTGGGCCATCCAGAAGACCATCGGCTGGATCGCCGACCAGGGCGTGAAGTTCACCAACGGCCACGTCGCCACTCCGCTGTGCGCCCCTGTCCTTCGGCTTCAGCTTCGTGTTCGCCGGCTTCCTCACCGACGAACTCGCCGCCACCTCACCGGAGGTGGCCGGCACCCCGTGGTGGCGGGCGGTCTCCGGGGCGGACTGGCGCCACCCGGAGGGCCCCGGCTCCTCCTTCGCCGCACGCCAGAACCACCCCGTGGTCCACGTCTCCTGGCACGACGCCCAGGCGTACTGCGCCTGGTCCGGGACCCGGCTGCCCACGCAGCCCGAGTGGGAGTTCGCGGCGCGCGGCGGCCTGGAGCAGAAGCGCTACCCGTGGGGCGACGAACTGCGCCCGGACGGCCGGTACATGTGCAACATCTGGAACGGCGACTTCCCCGTGCACAACACCCGCGCCGACGGATACGCGGGCACCGCCCCCGCGAAGTCCTTCCGCCCCAACGGCTACGGGCTCTACAACGCGGTCGGCAACGTGTGGGAGTGGTCCGCCGACCGGTTCGCGCCCACCGGCCCGGAGCGGACCATGCGCGGCGGCTCCCACATGTGCCACGACTCGTACTGCAACCGCTACCGGGTCGCGGCCCGCACCCGCAACACCCCGGACAGCTCGGCCGGGAACATCGGATTCCGCGTGGCGGCCGATCCCCTCGCCTGACAGACCCGTAAACGGGTCCGCCCCGGCCGGGCACGAGGCCGGCCGGGGCGGAACGCGTGTGCCTACGGGCTTCAGCCCAGGGTCGCGATCGCCTGGTTGAAGGTCGCGGACGGGCGCATGACCGCCGCGGCCTTGGCGGCGTCGGGCTGGTAGTACCCGCCAATGTCGGCCGGGGAGCCCTGCACCGCGATCAGCTCGCCGACGATGGTCTGCTCCTGCTCGCCCAGCGTCTTGGCGAGCGCCGCGAAGGAGGCGGCGAGCTCGGCGTCGTCGGTCTGCTTGGCCAGCTCCTGCGCCCAGAACAGGGCCAGGTAGAAGTGGCTGCCGCGGTTGTCGATGCCGCCGAGGCGGCGCGACGGCGACTTGTCCTCGTTGAGGAAGGTGCCGGTGGCGCGGTCCAGGGTGTCGGCCAGCACCTGGGCGCGGGCGTTGCCCGTGGTGGTGGCGAGGTGCTCGAAGGAGACGGCCAGCGCGAGGAACTCGCCGAGGGAGTCCCAGCGCAGGTAGTTCTCCTTGACCAGCTGCTGGACGTGCTTCGGGGCGGAGCCGCCGGCGCCCGTCTCGAAGAGGCCTCCGCCGTTCATCAGCGGGACGACCGACAGCATCTTGGCGCTGGTGCCCAGCTCCAGGATCGGGAAGAGGTCGGTCAGGTAGTCGCGCAGCACGTTGCCGGTCACCGAGATGGTGTCCTCGCCGCGGCGGATGCGCTCCAGGGAGTAGGCGGTGGCCTCGACCGGGGAGAGGATCTCGATGGTCAGACCCTCGGTGTCGTGCTCGGCCAGGTACGTCTTCACCTTGGCGATCAGCTGCGCGTCGTGCGCGCGGTTCTCGTCGAGCCAGAAGACGGCCGGGACGCCGGTGGCGCGGGCGCGGGTGACGGCGAGCTTGACCCAGTCCTGGATCGGCGCGTCCTTGGTCTGGCAGGCGCGGAAGATGTCGCCCGCGGCGACCGCCTGCTCCAGGACCACGTTGCCCGCGGCGTCGACGACGCGGACGGTGCCCGCGGCGGCGACCTCGAAGGTCTTGTCGTGGCTGCCGTACTCCTCGGCCTTCTGGGCCATCAGGCCGACGTTCGGCACCGAGCCCATGGTGGACGGGTCGAAGGCGCCGTGCGCGCGGCAGTCGTCGATGACGACCTGGTAGACACCGGCGTAGCTGCTGTCCGGCAGCACGGCCAGGGTGTCGGCCTCGTTGCCGTCCGGGCCCCACATGTGGCCAGAGGTGCGGATCATGGCCGGCATGGAGGCGTCGACGATGACGTCGGACGGCACGTGCAGGTTGGTGATGCCCTTGTCGGAGTCGACCATGGCGAGGGCCGGGCCCTCGGCGATCTCCGCGTCGATCGAGGCCTTGATCGCGTCGCCGTCGGGCAGCGCACCCAGACCGTTCAGGATGGCGCCGAGGCCGTCGTTGGGCGACAGGCCGGCGGCGGCGAGGGTCTCGCCGTAGCGCGCGAAGGTCTTCGGGAGGAAGGCGCGGACCACGTGACCGAAGACGATCGGGTCGGAGACCTTCATCATCGTGGCCTTGAGGTGCACGGAGAACAGGACGTCCTCGGCCTTGGCCCGCTCGATCTGGTCGTTCAGGAAGGTGCGCAGCGCGTCGACGTGCAGGACGGACGCGTCGACGACCTCACCGGCGAGGACCGGTACGGACTCGCGCAGCACGGTGGTGGCGCCGTCGGCATCGACGTGCTCGATGCGCAGCGTGCCGGCCTCGGCGATGACGGCGGACTTCTCGGTGGAGCGGAAGTCGTTCTCGCCCATGGTGGCGACGTTCGTCTTCGACTCGGAGGTCCAGGCGCCCATGCGGTGCGGGTGGGCCTTGGCGTAGTTCTTGACCGAAGCGGGAGCGCGGCGGTCGGAGTTGCCCTCGCGCAGGACCGGGTTGACGGCACTGCCCTTGACCTTGTCGTAGCGGGCGCGGATCTCGCGCTCCTCGTCCGACTTCGGGTCGTCCGGGTAGTCCGGAAGGGCGTAGCCCTGGCCCTGGAGCTCGGCGATCGCGGCCTTCAGCTGCGGGATCGAGGCCGAGATGTTCGGAAGCTTGATGATGTTGGCTTCCGGGGTCTTGGCCAGCTCGCCCAGCTCGGCGAGGGCGTCGGCGATGCGCTGGCCCTCCTCGAGGTGCTCGGGGAAGCTGGCGATGATCCGACCGGCCAGGGAGATGTCACGGGTCTCGACATTCACACCGGCCGTCGACGCGTACGCCTGGATCACAGGCAGGAAGGAATACGTCGCGAGGGCCGGGGCCTCGTCAGTGTGCGTGTAGATGATGGTCGAGTCAGTCACCGGATGCTCCGCTCCACAGTCTGGTCTCTCGTCTGCAACATTGCTCGACATCAAGATATCTCCTGATCGGGCCTGTCTGGACAGCCCCCGGGCACGAGCTGCGGGAGACACGCGTCACGCCCTCCGCGCGCGCGAGCGCCGCCGCCGACCTGCGGGGTCGGCGACGGCGCTCGGTCGTACGGGTCAGGCGTGGATCGACTTGGGGCTCGGGCCGTACTGGTTCGGGCCCGGGGTGCCCTCGGTGGCCATCAGGACGATCGCCCAGATCCAGCCGATGAGGGGCACGGCGCCGATGAGGATCCACCAGCCGGACTTGCCCTGGTCGTGGAGCCGGCGCACGCCCACCCCGAGCGTGGGGAGGAAGAGGCCGAGCACCAGGATGAAGTAGAAGAGCGGGTAGGTGCCGAGCGCGAAGTCGACGATGATGGCGATGATCAGCAGCGCCGCGTACCAGAGCGTGTACATCCAGTATTCCTGGCGCCGGGCACGGCCGTTGAAGTCGACGTACCGCTTGACGACGTCGGTGAAGTAGTTCACGGGTCCCCCCAGAGGACAGTGTTCCGGCCCGTCCTGCTGGAGCAAGCCGGGGCAGAACTTATGCCCGCCCTACGGCGCGGTCAAGCCACATTGCAGGGTGCCGATTCGGCCCCGCAGCAGGCCTTCCGGTGACGGAGGGATTACGGCGGGGCGCCGGGAGAGGCGGCGTGTCCGCTGACGTCCGTAACGTCCCCGCTCCGCGCCGCCCTCGTCACCGCCGGAGCCGGGTCCACCGGCTCCGACATCGTTATCGCACCGCGACACGCGGGCACGGCGGCCCGGGGCGGGAAGGGAGTCCGCCCCGGGCCGCCGCCGTCCGGCGTGTCAGCCGATGTGGAACGAGTCCCCGTAGACCTTCCAGTCGAGCGGGGTGTCGAGGCCCAGGTTGCCCTTCTTCAGGAACACCCGCTGCGCGGTGTCGACGCGGCTGGTGTCGCTGTGCGCCTCCTCCTGCTTCATCGCCCAGACGCGGGCGTCGAGGAAGGCGTTCAGCCAGGTGGTCTCGTTGCCGCCCTGGGACGGGGGCTTGGCCTTGGACAGGGCGCGCTTGCGGATGTTGCGGAAGCTCGTGGAGTCGGTGCCGTCGCCGTGCATCACGATGGCGTCGTAGTAGATGAACTGGCCGAGGGTGCCGACACCGTCGGACTTGCCCTGCTTGACGGCCGGGTTGAAGTAGACCCGGTCGCGCTCGTGGTCCTGGGCCTTCCTGAACTCGGTGTCCTGGGCGGCCTTCGCCCAGTCCCTGGTGAAGTTCGGGTCGAGGCCGGCGTGCGAGTCGGTGCCGTCGACCTTGCGCAGCGCCGGGAGGTACTTGGCGAGGATGTTGCCCGGCTTGACCTGGGTGTAGTACTCGACGAGGTCGAGCATGTCGCCGGTGCCGGAACAGAAGCCGATGATGCCGGCGGTGTAGCCGCGGCCGTCGTCTATGTCCTCTATGTACTTGTACTGCGCCTTCCAGTCCAGCGAGGAGTTCTCCGCGCTGGAGACGATCTGCATGGCGATCTCCTTCTTCGCCGGATCGTCGAGCCCGACGGCGGCCGCGGCCGTCACCTCGGTGGGGGTGGTGACGGCATCGGTGGCGTGGGCGGTGACCGGTACGGCGATCAGCGCACTGCCGAGCAGGGCGCTGATCACCAGCATCTTGCGGTGGGGGGTGAACACAAGGCCTCCGTGGGGTAGTTGAGGCTTCCCGGTTTGGTTAGGAAACTTTACTACCAGAGATCTCGCACACTCAAGACCCGTGCACGCGCGCCTCCAACGCCCGCTTGGTGTCCGGCCATTCGGGGTGCGTGATGCGCGCGGACAGGGCCTCGTCGATGAAGACGGGCACGTCTTCGGGGTGACGGGCGGACCCTACCGGTGGCTCCGTCAGAGCCAGCCGTTGCGCCGGAAGCCGCGGTGGATGACGAAGCAGGCGACCACCATGACGCCGAGGACGAGCGGGTACCCGTACGTCCAGTGCAGTTCGGGCATGTGGTCGAAGTTCATGCCGTAGACCCCGCAGACCATGGTCGGGACGGCGACGATCGCCGCCCACGCCGTGATCTTGCGCATGTCCTCGTTCTGGGCCACGGTCACCTGCGCGAGGTGGGCCTGGAGGATGGAGTCGAGCAGGTTGTCGTAGGCGCCGATCTGCTCGGTGGCGCGGGTCAGATGGTCCGCCACGTCCCGGAAGTAGGCGCGGATCTCCGGCGGGATGACCGGTATCGGCTGCGTGGCCAGCTGCTGGAGTGGACGGCTCAGCGGTGCCACCGCCCGCCGCAGCTCCAGGAGTTCGCGCTTGAGCTGGTAGATACGGCCGGCGTCGCCGCGGCCGCCGGACTCGCTGAACACCGCCGTCTCGACGGCGTCTATGTCGTTCTGCACCGCGTCCGTCACGGCCGTGTAGTCGTCGACGACGTGGTCCGCCATGGCGTGCAGTACGGCCGCCGGCCCCTTCGCCAGCTGCTCCGGATCCGCCTCCAGCGCCTCGCGGACCGGACCGAGGGTGCCGCGGCCGCCGTGCCGGATGGTGATGACGAAGTCCTCCCCGGTGAAGGCCATCAGCTCGCCGGTCTCCACCACCTCGCTGGTCGCGGTGAGTTCCTCGTGCTCGACGTAGCGCACGGTCTTGAAGACGGAGAACAGCGTGTCGTCGTACCGCTCGATCTTGGGGCGCTGGTGCGCGTTGACCGCGTCGTTGACGGCGAGCGGGTGCAGGCCGAACAGCTGGGCGAGCCCGGCGAGTTCCTCCTGCGACGGCTCGTGCAGGCCGATCCAGACGAAGCCCTCGCCCGTCTTGCGGACCCGGCGCAGCGCCTCCTCGACCTCGGCGCAGCCGTCCTGCCGCACACCGTCCTGGTAGACCACGCAGTTGACCACCGCGCTGCCGAGCGGGGAGCGGGCGGGGTGGCTGAGGTCGACCGCCCGCCGGTAGCCGCGGCGCACGGCCCGGCGCAGGGTGCTGAACATGGCCAACGGCGTACTCCTCTTCGGGCTGGTCAGCGGCCAGTCTGCCACCGCCGCCGCACGGCTCCCGCCGGGGCTCCGCCGCGGTCGGTGCCGCTCAGGTCCGGTCGATGAACACGCTGGTCGACTTCACCCGCGCGGTGGCCCGGGCGCCCACCTCCAGGCCGAGTTCCTCCACGGCCTCCCGCGTCAGCAGCGACACGATGCGGTGCGGTCCGGCCTGGATCTCCACCTGCGCGTCGACCGTACCGAGCTTCACCCCGGTGACGATCCCGGGGAAGGCGTTGCGCGCCGAGGTGTACGGGGCCTCCTCGCCGTCGCCGCTCTCCTGCGCCGCTTCCACGCAGAACGCGGCCAGGTCCGGCCCGTCCACCATGCGTCGCGTGCCCTCGCGGCGGGTGGGGAAACGTTCGGCGTCCGCCCAGCGGCGCGCCGTGTCTACGCTGACGCCGAGCAGCCGCGCCGCCTGGCCGATCGTGTAGGACTCCATGGTCGGCAGCTTAAGCCCCGCCGCGCGCGGGACGGCGCAGGGCCTCCCCGGCCGCCTCCGCGATCACCTCCGCCACCATGGACAGCACCGGCGAGTCCAGCTTCCACTGCTGCCAGTACAGGGGTACGTCCAGGGGCCGCCGCGGCACCACGAGCACCAACTCCCCCGTCCGCAGCAGCGGCCCTGACTGCTGCTCCGGCACCAGCCCCCACCCCAGCCCCGCCACCACCGCGTCGCGGAACCCCTCCGAGGTCGGTACGTAGTGCCGCACCGGCCCCGCCGCGCTCCCCGGGTCGCCGGTCAACGACCGTACGAAGGCGTCCTGGAGGTCGTCCTTCCGGTCGAAGACGATCGTCGGGGCCTGCCGCAGGTCCCGCTCCGGCGCACCCGCCAGGTGGCGCGCCGCGAAGTCCGGGTTCGCCACCGGCAGGTACCGCGCCAGCCCCAGCATCCGTACGGCGCACCCCGCCACCGGATCGGGCGAGGAGGTGACCGCCGCCATCACCTGCCCCTCCCGCAGCAGCGCGGTCGTGTGCGACTCGTCCTCGCGGTGCAGCTCCAGGCTGACCGGCGGATCCTGCGGCACCCGCGTCAACGCCGGCAGGAACCAGGTGGCGAGGGAGTCCGCGTTCACCGCGATCGGCAGCCGCACCGGCCCCGCCCCTTCGGCGGCCATCCCCAGCTCGGCCCGCGCGTCGCGCTCCAGCCGGGCCAGCTGCCGGGCGAACCGGACCACCACCTCCCCCGATTCCGTGGCCCGCACCGGCTTGGTCCGCATCAGCAACACCCGCCCGGTCCGCTGTTCGAGGGCCTTGACCCGCTGGCTGACGGCGGAGGGCGTCACGTGCAGGGCGGCCGCCGCCGCGTCGAAGGTGCCCTCGTCCACCACGGCCAGCAGGGTCCGCACCTGGTCCAGAGGAAGCTCGTCCATCACGAGCGCTAATGCTACGTAAAAATCTTTAGCTGTACTGAACCGCCCCGGGCTCCCTACGGTCGGAGGCATGACACACGGCATCATCACGGCGGCCCTCGCCGGCTTCGGCACCGGACTCTCCCTCATCGTCGCCATCGGCGCGCAGAACGCCTTCGTCCTGCGCCAGGGGGCCCGCCGCCACGCGGTCCTGGCCGTGGTCGCCATCTGCGCCGTCTCCGACGCGCTCCTGATCGCCCTCGGTGTGGCCGGCGTCGGAGCCTTCGTCACCGCCTGGCCGGCCGCCCTGACCCTGGTCGGACTGACCGGAGGCGGCTTCCTGATCTGCTACGGAATCCTCGCGGCCCGGCGGGTGCTGCGGCCCGACCCGGACGCCGCCCTCACCACCGAGGGGGCCGCCGCCGGGTCCGGCCGCCGGGCCGTGCTGACCTGCCTGGCCATGACCTGGCTCAACCCGCACGTCTACCTGGACACCGTCCTGCTCCTCGGCTCGCTCGCCGCCGACCGCGGCGACCTGCGCTGGGCCTTCGGCATCGGCGCCGGGCTGGCCAGCCTGACCTGGTTCGGCACCCTCGGCTACGGGGCCCGGCTGCTCAGCGGCCTGCTCGCCCGCCCCTCCGCGTGGCGGGTCCTGGACGGCCTGGTCGCGGCGACGATGGTCACGATGGGCGGCATGCTGTTGGCCCGTGCCTGACCACACCCCACAGGAGCCCGCCGTGCCCGACCGCCCCTCCCCCGACACGGTGCGGGAGTACTACGCCGCCCAGCCGGCGCCGCTCGTGGCCGCCACCGGGATCGTCCTGGACACGCGCGGGCGGGTCCTCGTACTGACCACCTCGTACAAGGCGGATCTGGAGCTTCCGGGCGGCACGGTCGAGGACACCGAGACCCCGGAGGAAGGGCTGGCCCGCGAGCTGAAGGAAGAGCTCGACCTCGGCCGGCCCGTCGGCCGGCTGCTCGCGGTGGACTCCCGGCGGCCCGGCCCCCTCGGGCGCTCGCTCGTCGTGCACGTCCACCTCGTCGGCCCGCTGTCCCCGGAGGAGGCCGCGGCGATCTCCTTCCCGGACGGCGAGATCACCGAGGCGCGCTGGCTGGAGCCGGACGAGGCCTGCGCGGCCCTCCCCGACCGGCTCGCATCCCGGCTGCGCGCCGCTCTGGCCGCCCTGCGCACGGGTTCCTTCGCCCACCTCGTCGACGGCGTGCCCCAGCCCGGCTCCCCGGCCGGCCTGGAGCCGGCCGCCCGCGCCGCCCTCGAACACGCCGGCACCCTCGGCGCCGCCGGCCACCTCGCCAACCGCCCCAAGGCCCTGACCGCGGCGAGCGTGCTGTTCACCGACGCCGAGGGCCGGATCCTGCTCGTACAGCCCGCGTACGGGAACCCCCACCGCTGGCACCTGCCCGGCGGCGGCGTCGACAGCGACCTCGGGGAGACCCCGCGCGCCGCCGCCCGCCGGGAGGTCCGCGAGGAGATCGGCCTCGACCTGCCGCCGGGGCGGCTGCTCGCCGTCGACTGGTCCCACAAGCCGGGCCGGCTGGCCCGCGTCCGCTTCCTCTACGACGGCGGCGTCCTCGACGCCCCCGCCCTCGCCCGCATCCGGCTCGCTCCCGACGAACTCCTCCAGTGGCGCGCCGTCCCCGCCGCCGAACTCCCCGCCCTGGTCAAGCCCGCACTGCGCCGCCGCATCGAGGCCTGCCTCACCGCCCGCGACACCGGCGCGGGGCCCCTGGAACTCCACGCGGGCCGCCGGGCGGACGGCGCATGACCGCCATCCGGACGGCGGGAGCGGAGAGTCAGGGGCTCAGGTCGGCCCCCGCCGGGGTGTCCTTCAGGAAGCCGCCCGACTGGTGCTGCCACAGCTTCGCGTAGGCTCCGTCGGCGGTGAGCAGTTCCTGGTGCGTGCCCTGTTCGACGATCCGGCCGCGGTCGAGGACGACGAGCCGGTCCATGGTGGCGACCGTGCTCAGGCGGTGCGCCACCACGAGCGCCGTCCGCCCGTCCATGAGCCGCCACAGCGCGTCCTGGACGAGGATCTCGCTCTCGGAGTCCAGGGCGCTGGTCGCCTCGTCGAGCAGCAGGATCGGTGCGTCGCGCAGGATCGCCCGGGCGAGGGCGACCCGCTGGCGCTGGCCGCCGGACAGCTTCACCCCGCGTTCGCCCACCATGGTGTCGAAGCCCTCGGGAAGTGCGTCGGCGAACTCCGTGACGTGCGCCGCCTCGGCCGCGCGGCGGATCTCGGCGTCGGTGGCGTCCGGCCGGGCGAAGGCGATGTTGTCCCGCAGCGTGCGGTGGAACATCGCCGGGTCCTGGGGAACGTAGGCCATCAGGCCGCGCAGTTCGGCCTGCCGCATCCGGCTGATGTCCTGCCCCCCGATCAGGATCCGGCCGGCGTCGATGTCCGTCATCCGCAGCAACAGCCGGGTGAGCGTGGTCTTGCCCCCGCCGGACCGGCCGACGAGACCGATCTTCGCCCCGCTGGGCACGGCCAGGTCGAGGCCCTCGAAGAGCGGCTGCGCGCCCGCGTGGGCGAAGGTCACCCGTTCGAAGCACACGTCGGCCGCCTTCGACCGCAGCGGCTCCGGGGACGGCGGGTCGAGCACGGTCGGCGGTTCCAGGAGCAGTTCGGTGAACTGCGCGGCCTCCGTCATCGAGCTTTCCAAGCGGCGGTAGATCTGGTTGAACTCGAACATGATCCGCGTCGCACTGGCGTAGTAGGTGAAGGCGACGATGACCGCCTCCACTCCGTGCTCTCCCCCGCCGAGCGCGATGGCGAGCACCAGGCCCAGCACATTGGTCAGTACGGACATCGGCGCGACCAGCGTATCGATGCGCAGGTTGCCGTAGTCCCACGACCGCAGGGTGAGCCGCCGCGACTCCGCGACCCGGGAGCGGTGTTCGGCGGCCTCGCGCGCCTCGGCGGCGAACGACCGCACCGTGTCCATGTTCATCAGGCTGTCGGCGACGTGGCCCGACACCCGGGCGATCGCCTCTTCCCGCTCGGCGACCAGCACCTGACGGCGCCGGATCAGAGGTGCCACGCACAGCCCGGTGAAGGTGATCATCACCAGGAGTCCGACCACGAGCAGCGGGTCGTACTGCCACAGCACCACCGAGGCGAACAGCAGGGGCACGAAGCTGCCCATGACCGAGAAGGTCAGCGTGTCGACGCACTCCTCGAAGCGGGCGGCGAAACTGAGGACCCGCTTGGTCAGCGAGCCGGCGAAGTTGTCATGGAAGAACGCCGCGTCCTTGGCGAACAGTTCGTCCATGCCGATGACGTACAGGTGCTCGATGCCGCGGGCGTCGAGGCGGTTCAGGCAGTGAAGTCCGATGCGCCACAGCGTCTCGGAGAGCAGCAGGACCCCGGCGAAACCGAGGACGTAGGGCAGCGCCCAGTCGATGCCGGCCGCCACGCCCCCGGCGTTTGCGCCGTCCCCGGCGATCCGGCCGACGAGCTTCGCGACGACCAGCGGCGCGATGTAGTTGATACCGATGTTGCCCAGCGCCGGCAGCAGCAGCGCCGGCGCGGTGAGCCATCGGAGCCGGGCCAATTCCCGTCCGTAGTAACGAAGCGCGAGGAGTACCGGGCCCTTGCCCGGCGAACCTTTGCGCGATTCAGGCGATCCCATCCCATACCCTGTCTTGTCGGACCGGCAGGCAGGAGTCGCAGTGTTCCGCAAGGGCGTCCACGCGGTCCAAGGGTTTTCCGCCGGGCGCTAGCCGCCCAGTACGGCGGGTGTGGGGCCGTCGGGGCGGACGGTGATGCTGTACACGGCCTTGGCCGGGGTGGAGTGGAAACGCGGAGTGTGGGCCGGCAACAAGTGTTCGAGGAGGACGGTCGACTCCCGGAGGGCGAACTGCAGCCCCAGGCAGGCCCGCGGCCCGATACCGAAGGGGAGGTAGCCGCCCGGGTGGGCGGGGCGTCGTCCGGGGGTGGTGAAGCGCTCCGGATCGAACCGCCCGGGGTCTTCCCACAGCCCCGGGTCCCGGTGCGTGAGGTAGGGGCAGACCAGCACGTCGGTGCCGGCCTCCACCTCGTACCCGGCGAGGACGTCGTCCTCCGCGGCGCAGCGCGGCAGTATCCAGGCGGACGGGTAGAAGCGCAGGGTCTCGTGGACGAGCGCCTGGACGGCCTGCCGCCGTTCGGGGGAGCCCTCGGGCCCCGCGGCGAGGGCCTGCTCCCGCGCCTGCGGGTTGCGGTCCAGCAGGAGGTAGAGCCAGGTCAGGGTGGTGGCGGTGGTCTCGTGACCGGCGACCAGCAGGGTGACCAGCTCGTCGCGGATCAGCCGGTCGGTGTACTCGGGGCGCGTCCCCGCCGCCTCCAACAGGACGTGCAGCAGGCCCGGGCCATCGGGTCCGGCCGCGCCGTCGCGGGCGGCGGCGATGGCGCGGCTCGCCACGGCGTCGATGCGGGCCAGCTCGGCCGCGACGGCCCCTTGGGCGGCGGCGCCGTCGGCGGGCAGTTGGGGCAGGGCGGCCACCACGGCGGGCAGGGCGGCCAGTTCGCGCTCGGTGGCGGCGTCGAGGGGATGCCCGGTCAGGGAACGCCAGATGGTGTCGAGGCCGAAGCGCCGCATCTCCGCGCCGACGTCGAAGACCTGTCCGGTCCGGGCGTACGAGGCCCAGCGCGCGGCGGTGGTCCGGGCGGCCTCGGCGATCCGCTGCTCGTAGCGGCGCATGCCCCGGCCCGTGAACTGCGACTGCAGCAGCCGCCGTTGCCGCTGCCACGCCTCGCCGGTGGCGGCCAGCACACCGTCGCCGATCAGCAGCCGGGCGCGGTGCGAGCGCTTCACGTAGCGGTCGGGATGGAGCGCGAGCACGTGCTGCACGGCCTGGGGCGCGGTGACGAGCACGGTCGGGCGCGGTCCGAGCCGGAACGCGGCGACTCCGCCGAGCCGTTGCCGCGCCTGAGTGAAGAGGTCGATGAGCTCCCCTCCCCCGGCCTGCCACTCCCCGACGAGGGCGGGATCCAGCTCGGGGACGGGGCGAGCCGCCGGGGACGGGCTCGGGAGGGAGTCGGGGCGGGCATGGGTGGCCACGGTTCTGCTCCTGTTCGGCGGCTGTCGGCGGCTGCCCGCCGGCACGGGCCGGGCGGGCATCACGCACTGTAGGGGACCGGGCGCGGTCGGCGACACCCCGCCTCGGACGGCCGCGCCTCAGGCGACGAACTCAGCGCTCATAGGTCCCGACCAGGGTGCCGGAGGCGAGCTCCCGGCCCTTCAGGGCCTTGTGCACGTCCTCGACCCCTGGGCGGTCGTGCAGCGGCAGCGGCTCGGACAGGGCGTACAGGCGGAAGAAGTACCGGTGCGGCCCGTGCCCCGGCGGAGGCATCGGCCCTCCCCAGCCCACGCGCCCGAAGCCGTTGGGCCAGGGCAGGCCGCCCTGGGGCTTCTGGCCCTCCGCCACCCCGGTCAGCCCCGGATCGATGCCCGTCACCAGCCAGTGCAGGAAGCTCGCCCCCGGGGCGTCCGGGTCCTCGCACAGGAGCATCAGCTCCCTGGCCTCCCCGGGCACCCCCGACCAGGTCAGGGGCGGTGAGATGTTCTCCCCCTCCCCGCTGTAGCGGCGGGGGATCACCGTCTTGTCGCCGAACGCGGTGCTGCTGAGTTGAATTCCGCTCATGCGCCCCGCCATACCCGCGGGCGCGGGCCCCCGCACCGATCCGCCCACCAGACCCCTCGTTCGGCCGAGCCCACCCGGCGCGCGGCATGCTGGGAGGTGAGCCCCGCAGCCGAGGAGGCCGAAGGTGGATGGCGGGATTCCGGAGATGATGCGGGGCTGGGTCGTCTCCGCCGCCCGCCCCGGTGTGACGGAGTGCGTGGAGCTGCCCGTCCCGGTGCCGGGACCGGACGAGCTTCTCGTCCGGGTCCGTGCGTGCGGGGTGTGCCGGACGGATCTGCACGTCCGCGACGGCGACCTGCCGCCCCACCGGGACCAGGTCGTACCCGGCCACGAGGCCGTCGGCGACGTGATCGCGGCCGGGAGCCGGGTCGCCGCCCCGGAGGCGGGTTCGCTCGTCGGCATCCCGTGGCTGCGCGGCACGTGCGGGGCCTGCCGGTACTGCGCGCGGGGCGAGGAGAACCTGTGCCCGTCGTCCGTCTACACCGGCTGGGACGCGCACGGCGGCTACGCCGAGTACGCGACCGTGCCCGCGCGGTACGCCTACGAGCTGCCGCCCGGATACGGCGCCGAGGAGCTGGCGCCGCTGCTGTGCGCGGGGATCATCGGCTACCGGGCCCTGCTCCGCGCCGAGCTGCCCGAAGGCGGCCGACTCGGAATCTACGGGTTCGGCGCCTCAGCCCACCTCACCGCCCAGCTCGCCCTCGCGCAAGGCGCCGCCGTCCACGTCCTCACCCGCTCCCCGGCCGCCCGGGCGCTCGCCCTGGAACTCGGCGCCACCTCGGCGGGCGACGCCCTCGCCGGCCCGCCCGAACCGCTGGACGCCGCGATCCTCTTCGCCCCCGCCGGCGCCCTCGTCCCCGTAGCCCTGGAGGCGCTGGACCGCGGCGGCACGCTGAGCATCGCGGGCATCCACCTCTCCGACGTCCCGCCGCTGGACTACCAGCGCCACCTCTTCCGCGAACGCACCGTCCGCAGCGTCACCGCCAACACCCGGCGGGACGGTCGCGCGTTCCTCGCGGCGGCCACCGAGCACCGGCTGCGCCCGGTCCTCACCCCCTACGACTTCGCACAGGCCGACACGGCACTGGACGACCTCGCGGCCGGCCGGGTCCGCGGCGCGGCGGTACTGCGCATGCCCGGCTCGTAACCACATCGGCTCTCCTTGGTGAGGGGGCGTGGTGAAGGCGCCCGCCCCGCGTACGGACCCTGGTGCGGCGGACGGCCGGGGGCTCACCAGTTGGGGTCCAGCACCAAGGGCACGTCGTCGGGTTCGGCCATCCAGCTGTCGAACTCCTCCGGGGTGAAATGCAGGGGGAGTCCGGCGTGACGGGACGTGAGTGCTGCCAGGGACGACAGGGCGCGGACGGGGTCGGTGCCTGCGAGGTGGTCGCGGACCGGATCGAAGGCGGGCATGACGGTGGCGCGGGTGTGCGTGCGCGGGCCCAGTGAGGCAGCCGCCGTCGCCAGCAGACCAGTGGTCAGGGAGGCGGCGAGGAGTTCGTGTTCGAGCGACCGTGTCCCGTCGCTCCGGCTGCCGCGGGCGATGAGGACGGCAGCCTGCAGGCCCTGGACGATGACGGTTCCGGCAGCCTGGCCCACGAGTCCGCCGACCAGCGCTCCGACGACCGGCACGGGGATCACGCTCTGGCCGACGGCTCCGCAGGCCCAGGTGAGCGAGGCGCGCAGGGCGGCTTCGGCGCTACGTGCGGCGAACTCACCGCCGTCGATGCGTCCCTGGGCGAAATCGAGGCCGGCTCCGGCGACGGCGAGGGCGGCAGCCGCGGTGGCCGAGGCGAGCTCGCCGCCGCCGAACGCCGCAGGCAGGCGGCCGGCGCGCCCCGCGGTGCGGACCACAGAGGCAAGGCCGGACAGGGCGCCCGAGTGAGCCGCGCCGCGGGCGGCGGCCGCAGCCGCGGTGAGCGCGGCCTGGGCGGGCAGGGTCTCCCCCGCCCGTACCCGGCCCAGCTGCCCGGCAACCGTGATGACGGCTGCTGCCGTCGCGCCGGCCGCCGCCCCGGCCGCGGCGGCAGCGGCCGCTTCCCGGCCGGCCGCCCTGCGCACCTGGCCGCGGATCCACTCCTCCGGGTCCGTGGCGTGGCGGTGCGCGTCGGCCAGGTCCACCGGTCGCGAGCTGATGTCGCCGTAGTGGATGGCGTCGCTGAGGTGAGCACGGGCGTCGGCGTATTCGGCGAAGCCGATGCCCTCCGGGCGCATGGTCAGGCGCCGCTCGAGGAGGCTGTCCACGGCGGCCACCTGGTCCCCGGCCACCAGGCGTGCCATGCCTGTGTAGTGCCCGCGGCGCAGCTGGTGCGCGGTGCCGGATGGCGATCCCATCAGCTTGGCCTGCACCTGGCCGACCGTCCTGGTCCCGTCGACGAGCACGATGTCCGCCGCAGCCGTGTGCGACCCTCCGGCCATCCACTCCGACACCGCCGCCCGCACACCGGACCCCGCCCTGGCCGCGGCCTGGTTGAACGAGAGCGCGTGCTCCACCTCGAAGAGATGGCCGGCCCGCTGGGCATTGGCCAGGCCTGCGTAACGGCGGGCGAGGCGCTGCACGGTCTCCCTGGCGTCCAGCGTCTCCACGGTGGCCGCGGCGAACCTGCGGGTCGCCGCATCCGCCGCCAGCCACGCGGCCGCACCCGCGGCCGACGGGGTGGTCGAGACGGCCCCGCCAGTCCCCGCCGACACGTCCGCGCTCATGCCGCGGGCCCGAGGGCCGCCAGGCGCGCCCGGGCATCGGCGACCGCCCGGCCGGCCAGCTCGCTGACGTGGCCGTCCTCACCCGCGGGCGGCGCCCCCATCACGGCGACGGTGGCCACGGCCAGGTGGCCGTGGGGGGCCGGGGGGGGGGGCGCCCGCCCCCCCCCCCCCGGGGGCGGCCCCCCCCCCCCCACCCCCCCCCCCCCGCCCCCCGCCCCCCCCCCCCCCGGCCCCCCCCCCCCCCAAAC
>NZ_JBICYR010000021.1:0-113337 GCF_043201175.1 Streptomyces sp. NPDC048337 | reverse complement strand
CGCCCCCCCGCTCGGCAGCGGGGCCCCCCCCCCCCGGGGGCGCCCCCCCCCCCCGGGGGGCGGGGGCCCGGGGGGGGGGGCCCCCCCCGGGGGGGGGGCGGGGCCCCCGCCCCCCGGCCGGCGTTGCCGATACCCGGCCACCGCAGCGTTGCCAGGTGCGGGAGCCCTTCAGCCGTCGTCGCGGACGCACACCGCATAGGCGGTGTCGCTGGTCCTTCACTGCGGTGTGGATGGCAGCGTCGACGATTCCTCCGTGGGGCTTCCTTCAGCACGGGGGAAGTGGGCACTGGGCGGGTCGTGGACGCCCTGGAACCCCGCTTACGGGAGGCCGGGCCAGTTGCCGGCGATCGGCTTCGGGTACCCCTCGTCGACCTTGTCGGCCGCCATGTCGTAACGGACGTACTCCGAACCGCGGAAGAAGTACGCCTTGCCGTTGTTCCACACCACGCCGCCGTCGAGATCCGAGTCCCACAGGCCGGGCCAGTTGCCGGCGATCGGCCTCGGGTACCCCTCGTCGACCTTGTCGGCCGTCAAGTCGTAACGGACGTACTCGGAACCGCGGAAGAAGTACGCCTTGCCGTTGTTCCACATCACGGCGGCATCGATGTGATCCGGGAACAGCCCCTGCCAGTGGGCGGCGATCTTCTTCGGGTAGCCCTCGTCGACCTTGTCGGCCGTCATGTCGAAGCGGACGTACTCGGTGCCACGGAAGAAGTACGCCTTGCCGTTGTTCCACACGATGCCGGCGTCGACGCGAGAGGGGAACAGGCCCGTCCAGTTGCCTGCGATGCGCATCGGGTAGCCGGGGTCGACCTTGTCCTTGGTGACGTCGTAGCGGTAGTAGTTCCCGCCGTCGAACAGGTACGCCTTGTCGTTGTTCCAGAGCACTGGTGCGGTCACCATTTGCCGAACACCTCCTGAGTGTCTCGGTCGGTTGTGGACTTGCAGCGTCAAAGTTCCACACCCGTCCGACGCGAGGAAGAATCGCCCGGAGCTTGATCGTTCCTGCAATGGACATGACCACCCGTACAGCCCAGTAGTCTGCCCGGCTCGCCACACGCGATCACCAACAGGCCTGATTTTCAGGCGAGTTGACGGAACCTTTCAGCTACGACCCACGAGCCGGGGCAGGCAGCGGCCCCGGCCGGACGGATGACCGGCTCAGCAGTCCCGGTCGGGATGGTCGTGCGTGATCGCACACACCATGACGGAGCCCCGGTTTTTGGCCGCGTACCGTTCGAGAAGTGCGGCCCGGAACAAATCCCACTGGCGCGCGATGTCACGTGTGGCCAGGGTGCGCGCCTTGTTGAAGTTGTCACCGATGAGGGACCGCGATGAGCCGGCGGCGTCCTTGGCCAGGGTTTCGTCGTGCATGACGCGTCCGGTGCAGTCGGCCAGGGTGTAGTCGGACTGGAAGTCCTTGTAGCAACCCGTGGTCAGATCCCGCGGGATCAAGCGGGCCGCCTGGGCCCGCCAGGCGTTCGTCCCCAGGGTGCTGTAGCGGCGGATGTCGAAGAAGGGGGCCACGGCGGTGCGGTGCAACCCAACGGGGTTGGTCACGCCGACGGGCCGGGTCGGGTCGTGTTCGTCGGCGTAGTTGCTGTGCGAGTAGAAGTCCTCGATGGGATGCCATCCCCGGCCGAGGTGTTCGAGGACGTTGCACTTGGCCGTGCCCCGATCGCTGTCGTCGAAGTCACACGGCGCGAACAGGTCCACCTGGTTGGCCCGGACGCGGCCGTCCGGGTCGACGAGGCCGTCGGCGAGGGACAGGGCCCTTTTGAACCGGGCGACGGAGCTCCCAACGCACGCCAGGAGCTCGTCGGTGGCCTGCTCGCGGGTACGCGGGTAGGGCGCGGCACCCGGGGGGCTCTGGAGGAAGTCGGCGTTGTCGCAGTGCATGGGACCCAGGTCGAAGTAGGGGCCCTGATCGTCGGCGACGATCGCACCGCTCTTGGCGTTGGCGAGCAAGTCCAGCGACACCGGCTCGAAGCCGTCGAGCGCCTCGCGCGTGATGCGCTCGTGGTTCCCACCGGTGAACGCGTACGCGGGCGGCGCCATCGGAGCCAGGCCGAGGAGCGCAGATGCAAGGACGGCGCCCGCCGCCCAGGCGAGGTAGCGGCAGCGGAACGAGGGAGTCCTGGTAGTCAATGCCATGCGAGCGGTATCGCTCATGGTGTGCCTCCGAACACGAACGGGCGCGCCGCCGGACACGGTGGCGCGCGAACCTGACTGTGATGCGACCGGCGCTCACCGCGCCACGCGTGGGTTGTAGCGGTGCCGAGGTCCCCGCGCACAGGCCCCGGGAGCGCAACTCACCCGGCTGAGGCTCAGCATTCACCGCAGAAACGATCAGTAGATGGGCCAACCGGCGGTGCGGCACGTGTGGTGCACGACGCGCTCGTTCGGGTGCACCGCGTCTCCTGAACCGTGCCGTCGGCCGGAGAGCCGGAACAGGTGCGCTACCCATGAAGGGACGGAGCCTTCGGCTTCGTCGCAGCCACCGGGTCAACGGGCTGGAGGCCCGATGGGTAGCAAAAAAAAGACACGTACCACTACGCCCTGATCGAAACGACCGAGGGCAGAAAGCTCTACGTGCGGTTTTCGAAGGCGGACGAGGCTTCGGTAGCAGCGTCAACTCGGCCCTAGTGATCTGGTTGTGAGTTCGCTGGGCACCACGTGAGTCGCTTTGTGTACCAGTTCGCAGGTTTGCCTGACGGGTGCCGGTTGGCTTCGGTCTGCTGTCGGTTGTGGGTGACAGCAGGCTGGAGCCGCTGGTCCTGAGTGAGACCGAGCGGCAGGTGTTGAGCAACTGGGTCAAGCGCCGCACGACCGCGCAGGGTCTGGCCCTGCGGGCGAGGGTCGTGCTGGCGTGCGCGGAGGGCGGCCCCAACCTGGCGGTCGCCGCCCGGCTGGGGATCAGCCGGGGCACCGTCGCGAAATGGCGCACGAGGTTCCTGCGGGACCGCCTCGACGGGCTCGCGGACGAACCGCGGCCCGGGGTGCCGCGGACCATCACCGACGCCCAGGTGGAAGAGGTGGTGGTCCGCACCCTGGAGGAGACACCTCCCGGCGGGACACACTGGTCCAAGCGGGAGCTGGCCAAGGTCGTGGGCATCTCCCCGGCGAGTGTGCTGCGGATCTGGCACGCCTTCGGCCTCCAGCGGTGGCGGACCGAGACCTTCAAGATCTCCCCGGACCCGTTCCTCATCGACAAGATCCGCGACGTCGTCGGCCTCTACTTCGCCCCGCCGGCGAACGCCGTCGTATTCGCCGTGGACGAGAAACCGCAGATCCAGGCCCTTCAGCGGACCGCCCCGGTACTGCCCATGATCCCGGGAGTGCCCGAGCGGCGGAGCTTCGACTACGTCCGGCACGGCACCGTCGACCTGTTCGCCGCCCTGAACACCGCGACCGGCAAGGTGATCACGAAACTGTCCGCGCAGCAATGGGCCGTGGACTTCCGCGACTTCCTCGACGAGATCGACCGCCAGACCGACAAGGCCCTGGCGGTCCACGTCATCTGCGACAACCTCTCCGCCCACAAGGCACCCGTGGTGCACAAGTGGTTCCTCGCGCACCCCCGCTTCCAGCTCCACTTCACCCCCACCTACTCGTCCTGGATCAACCAGGTCGAGCGGTGGTCCGCCGAGCTGCAACGACGCTGCCTCGAACGCGGAGTGTTCTGCTCCCTCGACGACCTCAAGACCGCACTCGAAAACTGGATCAAGGTCTGGAACGACGACGCCCGGCGCTTCAAGTGGACCAAGACCGCCGACCAGATCCTCGATCGCATCTGCCGCTACTGCTCACGTATCTCCGAACCAGATCACTAGCCGTGGAGCGACAGGCGACTACTGTTGGTAACGCATAGTCAGGACGCGGCCGAGGGGCACTGCGGAGGCTCCTCGAGGGCGAGGCCGGCGGATTCAACGCCGACCCGAACCAGAGTGTCGACGACTATCTGAGCACCTGGCTGGCCGCCAAGGCGCTCGTGCTCAAGCCGACCATCCTGGCGCGTTACCCGCCGACATCTACAGCCACCTCACCCAACAGGCCGCCCGCGAAGCCGTCGACACCATCGACCGCACCTCCCAGAAGCGAAACGACCGACGGGCATGGCTGGAACGGCTGCGACCACCAGCACTCCGGGCATGGAAAAAGCCGTCCTCCCATGTGTGAGAGAACGGCCTCCGACTGCGTAAACGCTGTCGGGACGAAAGGATTTGAACCTGCGCGACGAGGAACGGGAGTGGTACGACCGCGCCCGAAATCTCCGCTCCGGACGCCATGAGCACTGGCGCCGACTGCACTCCTACCTGACACGGAGCAACGAGGCCGTAGCCGAGTACCCGTTCCTCGCCCCGTGGGCCGACGGTCTGCAGAGCCGCCTCACCGCCATCCTCGAGGCAGAGACTCCCGCCCCCTCGACCACGTGGTCCCGTACGCCGCCGCCACATAGTTGCCTGCCTGGTTCTGGCACAGCCGGCCGTCCGGGGCGACACCGAAGCACTCGCGGGGCGGTGTCGTCTGGTTATGACTGTTCTCGGTCCCGACTGTCCCGCTTACGAGCGAGG
The DNA here is from genome assembly GCF_043201175.1 of Streptomyces sp. NPDC048337. NCBI lineage: Bacteria > Bacillati > Actinomycetota > Actinomycetes > Kitasatosporales > Streptomycetaceae > Streptomyces > Streptomyces sp. NPDC048337. The sequence goes on along the minus strand of NZ_JBICYR010000021.1, from coordinate 108,763 downwards.
GTCAGCCCATCGGCGACGGGCAGCATGACGGCCTCTACCCGGTCATCGGCCTGAACGCGTTGGTTGAAGGCCCGGATGGAGGCTGCGTTCCCGGTGGCCTGCGAATGGGCTGCTTCGCCCGCGTACAGGACGTTGTCGGCGAGCAGAAGCCCACCAGGGCGCACGCGCGGGACGAGCTGCTCCCAATAGTCGACGTAGGAAGGCTTGTCGGCATCGATGAAGACGAGGTCGAACACGGGCTCGTCGGGCAAGGCGCGCAATGTTTCGGCGGCGTCGCCCAGGCGGAGATCCACACGGTCCGCAACGCCGGCCGCCGCCCAGGCTTCCTTGGCGATGTCGGTCCATTCCGAGGACAGATCACAGGTGATCACCCGGCCGTCAGGCGTGGTGCCCAGGGCGAGGGCGAGGGTGGAGTATCCGGTGAAGGTGCCCACTTCGAGAATGCGTCGGGCTCCGATCAGGCGGGCGAGCAGGGTGAGCAGGACTCCTTGCTCGTGTGGGATCTGCATTTGGGCGTGGCCGCCGAGGGCGCGGGTGCGTTCGATCAGGTCGAGCTGGACCGTGGTCGGAGGTTCGGCTTGCTCTTGCATGTAGCGGTGGAGCACGGGGGCGAGCAGGACGGTCTTGGGGGTGTCCGCGAGGGCGGTCATCGGTACTCCGTTCACAGGGCGTGCGGGGATGGAGAGGGCAGGAGGGGATGGCCGCCGTACTCGGTGGCCGTATCGGCAAGGTGGAGGAGCAGTTCGGTCGCCTCGTCGTGCAGCCCGCGGATGGCGGGGTGCTGCGGGGCGGCGATCGGGCTCTCCGAGTTCAGGCCGTGGGCGGCGATGTCGCACCTGATCTGAGCGAGCCGAAGCACGATCTGGGCAGCAAATCCGTCGCGGCAAAGGGGGCGCCGGCGTACGCGAAAGTAGTCGTCGGACAATTCGCGCTCGGCTTCGGTGGGCTTCTGGGCCGCGTCGCGGCCGGTCTGCTGGAGAAGGGAGACCCCGTCGGGCACCAGCAGTTCGGCGACGGTCATGTGCACGCGGTGGTTGAGCCGGGCCGCTCGGGTGAGGAGGGCGACGGAGGCCGCCGGGAAGGCTCGGCGCACCTCCCGCTGCAGTTCGAGCACCGGTGTGTGGTCGCGGGTCCACTGCCCGCTGAAGGCGGGGTCGAGGGCGGCCATGTCGGCCCGCACCGTGGCGGCGTAGCGCTGGGCCGAGCAGCTTCCCGCGTAGAGGAGCAGGAGCGAGTACGTGTCGTACAGCCGAGCGGCCCGGCGGATCAGCCGGGGCCGGGGCGTGCGGCCCTCCAGGAGCGCCCGCAGTACGTCGGCCAGCAGCCGCCAGACGGCAAAGGCAACCTGGTGTCCCACGAGCCACCGGTGGCGGGTGCGCTGGTCCGGGTCTGCCGGGGCCCGTAGCAGGGCTGGGGGGTGCGGGTGCCCCGCCTGCTCCAGCAGCCGCTGGTGCTCTTGGAGCGACCGGGCGCAGTCTGCCGGGTTGCGGGAGGCGGTGGAGCAGGAGACGAAACCGGCTCCGGGCATGGGCAGCACGAGCTCATCGGCCGCACCGGCAACCGGGAGGTCGGGGCTCCCCTCGGCTTCGCCACGGAGGGTCGGCGGAGCAGTCGGCATGAGTGGGGTCCTCCTGGCGGGGTGGTTTCAATTGGCCGGAGAGGGTGTCGATGTGGTGGCGGTCCGCCGGCCTGGCATCACTCGGGGGCGACGGGCAGCGTGTGCAGGGAAGGAGCGACCCAGCCGTGGCGCCACTGTGGCGCGCCCGCGAGGGTGAGAGGGGGGTGTCTGGAGAGGGCGGTGAGGACAGCAGCGAGGATGGCGCGGGCGAGGTGGCTGCCGGGGCAGTAGTGGATGCCGTGCCCGAAGGCGAGGAGCGGGCCCGCGGGCCGGGTGAAGTCGAGTCGTTCGGGGTCCGGATGGACCAACGGGTCGTGGTCGGCGGCGTACGAGGAGACGACGACCGTGTCGTCGGCGGGGATGCGCACTCCGGCGATGCGGGTGTCACCGGTCGCGACGCGAGGGGCCAGGTCACTGGGGTACTTCTCGTGACGCAGGAGTTCCTGTACGGCCCGGGCGATCAGTGACGGGTCACTGCGCAGTAGGCGGTACTGGTCGGGGTGGCTCAGGAGGGTGTGGATGCCGGTGGCGATACGGCGGGCGGTTTCGTGCCAACCGACGATCACGAGGTCGCGGACGAGGCCCGCCAGCTGGGTGTCGGGCAGGCCACCGTCGTCGGAGATGGTGATGAGCCGGTCGAGGAGAGTGCTCTGGGGGCTCCGTCGGCGCTGCTCGATGAGTTCGATCACCCGGGACGTGATGCGTGCCAAGGCGGCGGCGATCTCCTGGGTGGTCGCCCGCTCGGTAGCGGAGATGTCGGCATCGGCCGCGATCCGGGGAAGGAGGTCTGGGTCGAGGCCGAGCAGCCTGCTGACGGCTGCCATGGGCAGGGGCCGGGCGAGCCCAGCGACGACGTCGGCGTGGGGCCGGGCGACGCAGAGGTCTGCCACCATGCGATGCGCGGTCTGCTCCAGCCACGGTGACAGAGTCCGTGCTTGGCGTGCGGTGAACGCCGGGGCGAGGGCGCGGCGCAAGACCAGGTGCGTTTCGGAGTCGTGGGGCTGTCCTCCGCGGCGGGCGAGCTGAGCCGGGGTCGCTGCGACGGAGCGCTTGGCGGCGACGGCCCGCGACAGCAGGGGATCCGCCATGGCTTGGAGCGCCTCCGAGTGGCCGCAGACCAGCCACATGCGCTCGCCGGTCGGCACCACGACCGGTGCCACCCGTTGCCGGGCCAGGCGCAGGGCGGTCTCCGCCGGATCCAGCCAGGGATAGAAGTCCGGCGCAGCCGGACAGCCGTTGCTCGGGACCGGTGCCGCATGGTCGGTGAGTTCAAAGGCCTGGAGGGTGTCAGGCATGTCGGGTGCCTGTCCTTCGCTTCGGCTGGGGGTGGTGGGTGCCGGTGCCGGGCTTCTCGTGGTGGCGTTGGCAGAGCTTCTGGCTGCGCGCGTCGGCGACGATGACGCAGCCGAGGACGAGTTGGGTGAGGCTTCGGGTGAGGTTCTCCCAGTCGTCGCGGATCCGCATCAGCCGCAGGACGCCTGTCGGGCGCGGCGAGGCGGGGGTGCGGAGCGTCAGGACGCAGGGGGCGCGGTTGGGCATGGAGCGGGTGTGGCCGGCGCTGGAGTACAGCGCGAAACGCGGCAAGATCTCGGCGGTGACCGCACGCAGGAACGTGGTGGACAGTGCGCGGGCGGGACAGGGCCGGTTCCCGACGACGCCGAAGGGGATGAAGGTCGCGTCCCTCGGTGACAGGCTGAGCCACCGGTCCGGGTCGAAGCGGTCGGGATCCTCGAATCCGGAGCGTTGGTACGCCTCGTAGTCGAAGACGAGTACGGATCCTGCGGGGAGGGTGTCGCTGCCGATGTCGATGGGGCCGGTGGTGATGCGCTGGGAGATGCCGAAGAGGGGGTACATGCGCAGCGACTCGTTGATCGCACGATCGTAGAAGGCAGTGTCCCCGGGCTCGTCCGCCATCCGCTGCTGGATCTCCGGGTGGTGCGCGAGGGCGAGCAGCAAATGGCTCACGCCCTCGGCGAGTTGTGCGACACCGGTGGTGAAGAAGTTGCTCTGGAGGTACAGGGCGCGGTGTTCGTCGTCGAGCGATGGCGGCAGGTCACAGTTCACCCCGCCCACCCGGATCCGTTCCATCAGGTAGTCGGTCAGGGCCGCCCGCCGGTCCAAGTGACGCAGCGTGCTGAATTTGAGCGTTCCCAGCAGGTCATCGGTGTTGGCAGTGATCAGTTTCCGGGCCCCGGGTGGGCAGGGGGTTCGGAAGACGAGCTCGTGGAAGAACTCGGCGGCCATCTGCATCGCCAGGTCCCGCAAGCGCAACGTCCTGGAGGTTGTGAGGTTCATCCCCTCCATCACCCGACGGGCGCAGGCGCGGGCCAGGGCGTCGACGTCCTGCCCTGCAAGGGCGAGGATGCCTCGTGTGCACCGTGCGAGCTCACTGTGGAACGGACCGGACGACGCTTGCTCCTGGTGCACCTGGGAGCCGGGGTGGAACCAATACCAGATGAGGTCGGAGAGTTTTGAACCCGGGCCGCGCCCATGGGCATGCGGGTGTGCGTAGACCTCCGGCAGCCGGGAGGCGTCGACACGAGGGCCCGGGATGGCGACGCTGTCGTCGCCGTTGATTGCCGAGAACACACGGTTGCGTGCGGTGACGACCATGCGGGGCAGGCGGCCCCGCTGCGGGGCGACGCCCACGGAGGTGTCGGTCGTGCCGAACTCGGTCAGACCGGATCCCGCGTCGGATCCCCTGGACTCACGGGTGTCAGGCATGCCGGGTGCCTGTCTTTCGCTTCGGCTGCGCGTGGTGGGTGCCGACGCCGGGCTTCTCGTGGTGGCGTTGGCAGAGCTTCTGGCTGCGCGCTTCGGCGACGATGACGCAGCCGAGGACCAGTTGGGTGAGGCTTCGGGCGACGTTCTCCCAGTCGTCGCGAACCCGCATGAGCTTGAGAGCGGCAGTGGGGCGTGGCGAGGCGGGGGTGCGGGGGAGCATGATGCATGGGGCTCGGTTGGGCATGGAGCGGGTGTGGCCGGCACTGGAGTGCAGTGCGAAACGGGGCAGGACGTCGGCAGTGACCGCGCGCAAGAACACGGTGGACAGCCCGCGGGCGGGACAGGGCCGGTTCCCGACGACGCCGAAAGGGATGAAGGTGGCGTCCTTCGGAGACAAGGTGAGCCATCGGTCGGGGTCGAAACGGTCCGGGTCCGTGAACCCTGACCGGTGATATGCCTCGTAGTCGAAGAACAGTACGGATCCTGCGGGAAGGGATTCGCTGCCGATGTCGACGGGGCCGGTGGTGATGCGCTGGGAGATGCCGAACAGGGGGTACATGCGCAGCGACTCGTTGATCGCACGATCATAGAAGGCAGTGTCCCCGGGCTCGTCCGCCATCCGCTGCTGAACCTCCGGATGGTGCGCGAGGACCAGGAGGAGGTGGGTCAGCCCCTCGGCGAGCTGCGCGACACCGGTCCCAAAGATGTTGCCGTGCAGGTACAGCGCTCGCTGTTCGTCGTCGAGGGACGCCGGGAGGTCGCTGGAGATCGCACCCACTCGGATCCGTTCCAGCAGGTAGGCGGTCAGTGCGGCCCGCCGGTCCAGGTGACGGAGCCTGGTGAACTTGGTCGCGCCCAGGGCATCGTCGGCGTTGGCGGTGATCAGTCCCCGTGCCCCGGGTGGGCAGGGGGTTCGGAAGACGAGTTCGTGGAAGAACTCGGCCGTCATCTCCATCGCCAGGTCCCGCAGGCGTACGCCTCTCAGGCGCGCGGGATCCGTCCCGTCCAGTACCCGGCGGGCACACCGCCGGGCGAGGTCTTCTACGTCCGCCCCGGAGCCCGCGAGGATTCCCCGGGTGCAGGCCGCGAGCTCGCTGTGGAACGGCCCGGAGGACATGTGCTCCTGGTGGACGTGGCCGACCGGATGGATCAGGTACCAGATCAGGTCGGAGAGCTGCGAACCAGGGCCGCGCCCGTGGGCGTGGGGATGGGTGTAGACATCCTTCAGCCGGTCGGCACCGATGCGCGGTCCGGGGATGGTGACGCCTTCCGTGCTCCCCGCAGCCGCGAGGACGCGGTTGCGTGCGGTGATGACCAGGCGCGGCAGCCAGCTCGGCAGGCTGGCGGCGACGGCCGTGCCCGCGGCGATCAAGACGATGCGCTTCATCATCGGAGTTCCGCGAGTGCGTTGATCGCAGCGGTGATGTGCTCGGGGCCGTTCATGAGCCCCGCGCACAGTCGTGCGGCCGGATCGTGCATCTCCGGGGTGATGGTTCCGTATACCTTGCGCTCCGCCAGGAAGCGCAGCACCTCACGGGCAGGGAGGTCTCGGTGGCGGAAGCACACCAGTTGGGACGCCACGGACTGTTCCAGGGGGCTGACCAGTTCGAGATCGGGGAGCGAGTGCACTTGCAGTCGCAGTGAGGAGTTCAGCTCGGCGATCCTCGTCGAGACACGGTCGCGTCCGAGGGATTGGTGGAAGGCCACGGCATCGGCCACGGCGAACCGGTTCTCGAATGCCTGGAATCCCCCTGGCGACATCCATGCGGCCCTGGTCGGTGGCAGTTCGGCATCGGTCTTGAGGGCCTGCCAGTAGTCGCGGTCGAGGATGATTGCCGGGAAGACCGGTTCCAGCTGGGCCCACGCGTCCTCAGTACCCCACACGAATCCGGTGCCACGCGGGCCGAGAATCCACTTGTGCGTCCCGGACGCGAAGAAGTCGATGCCGGTGCGCGCGACATCGACGTCCTCCACTCCGAGCCCGTGCACGCCGTCGATGACCAGTAGGCAGCGGTCCTCGTCCGCCCGGCCTTCGTTGGCGACGGCGACGGCCTCCGCGAGGAGGGGGAGGGAGGCCTTCACCCCGGTGCACGAGTGCACCCATGGGAGACCGACCACTCGTGTTCGCGGTCCGATGGCCGCCGCAACGCGTTCTGCGATCTCGTGCTGGGTGACGTGTGCGGGATCGTCGTAGAGCCGGATGGACCGCATGGTGGCACCGTGCCGCCGGGTGGCGAATCGCGCCGCCTCTTCGTGAACCAGGTGGTCGTGGACGCTGAGCACGATCTCCTGGTCCGGGCGCAGCCTCAGACCGCTGTACACGACCCCGAGTCCGGTGGTGGTGTTCGCGGTCAGCGCGATGTCCTCCGGCCTGCCGCCAATGTACTCGGCGAGGGCTCGTACGACATCGCCCTGCAGCCCGTTGTGGATGCCGTACAGGTCCTTCTCGGCCCACAGCACGTTGCGCTCGAAGGCGCGGCGGTGGCGTTCCACCGCTTCCCTGACCGGCAGCGGGAGCGGCGCGAGGAAGCAACACGTCAGATGTGCCTCCGCCGGGTCGAGCGCGAATTGCGCACGCACCTCGTCCCAATCGGGGCCGGCCTCCCGGCCACCCCGCGCACCGGCCTCGACAGGCGGCGCCATGGTCGTCGTGCCACCGACGGACATCATCACCATTCCTCTCCCTCGTCATGTGTGGGCGGACGCCACCCGGCGTCCCGCCATGTCTCCTCGCAGGCTCGCGCGACCGACAGGAGCGCGCTGTCCGTGCCGGGCGGGAACTGCAGGTCGATACCGAAAGGAAGCCCTTCGTCGTCCCGTCCCGCAGGAAGGCTGACGGCGGGCCAGCCCAGCAGACTGGACGCGTGGGTATTACGGGCCAAAGTCCGAAACGTGGCCCAGTAACGGTCGGCCGACTCGTCGAAGACCGCGGGCCGGGGGGCGGGGATCGGGCTGGTGGGCACGATGATGCCGTCCAGCCGCTGATCCTCGAGGAATCCGCGCAGCAGACAGCCGAGGTGTGCCCGCTGGTCGAGCGCTGCCGCGTACGCGTCCTCGATGTCCCCGCCTGAAAGGCCGCGCACCAGCCCCGCGACATCGGGGGCGGCCACGCGCGCGGCGACATCGTGGAACCGCAGCGAGGTGGCGTGTGCCGCCAGGTAGCGGTCGACACCGCGGGAGGTCTCGTACAGCAGGATCGGCAGCCCGCATTCACCCGAGACCTCCCACGCGCCTGCGGGCAGGTCGCTCTCGACGATCCGGGCACCTGCCTCTTCCAAGGCGGTGAGCCGGGCTTCGAACACAGCTCGCAGCGCCGTCGTCATGCCCTGCCGAAACGTCGTCCGGGGGGAGGCCAGGCGTAGTCCCCGCAGGCCCGGATGCCGACTGACTTCCGGTGTGCCGGCTGACGAACGGATGACGCGGTCCAGGACTCGTACGTCATCGACGCTGCGCGCCAGCACGCCGATGGTGTCGCGCGTCCAGGACACGGTCACGACGCCCTCCACCCGGTAGGCGCCCACGGTGGGCCGGAACCCGACCAAGCCGCACAGCGCGGCCGGTAACCTCACAGAGCAGCCCGTTTCGGTTCCCAGGGCCGCGGTCACCACCCCCGCGGCCACCGCGGCCGCGGAACCCCCGCTGCTGCCACCGGCGATCCGGTCCGGCCGCACGGGATTGCGTACCAGCCCGAAGGTCGCGTTGTCGCTGGTCACTCCCAGCGCCAGCTCGTGCATGTTGGTCTTGCCCAGCACAACCGCCCCCGCCTCGCGCAGGACCCGTACGGCCGGGGCGTCGAGCAGGGGCCGGTGCTCGCGGAGGGCCGGTGTTCCCGCCGTCGTGGCGAACCCCGCGGTGTCGATGTTGTCCTTCACCGCCAGCACCACGCCCCGCAGCGGCAGCTCCGGGCTGTCACCCTGGTCGTCGAGCCGAGCAGCTGCATCGAGCGCCGCTGCCGTGTCGAGCTGCGTGAAGGCGCTCAGGCGGCGGTGCCGGAGCTCGGCCCCTGCGGACCGGCGGACCTGTTCCACCACCGTGGAGCTGCCCCGTGCCACCGCCTCGATCGCCTCAGAGACCGTGCGTGTGCCCGCGCGCCCCCTAGAAGACATGGGGGTGCCGGAGGACGACTGCGGCGTTGTGCCCACCGAACCCGAAGGAGGTGCTGACCGCGGTGTCGATGCGGCGCTCGCGAGGTGTCTTGGTGACGAGGTCGATGTCGAAGGCGGGGTCAGCCTGATCGGTGTGCGCGGTGGGGGGTACGAGGCCACGTTCGAGGGTGAGGACGGTCAACGCAGCCTCGATCGCGCCTGCTGCACCCAGCGCGTGGCCGAGACTGCCCTTGACGGAGGTGACGGGAGGCCGGTGGGGGAAGAGGCGGCCGATCATGAGGGCTTCGGCGGCATCACCGAGCCGGGTACCAGTGGCATGGGCGTTGACGTGCCCGATCGCCTCGGGAGCCAGACGGGCGTGCCGGAGCGCGGCCTCGACGGCCTGCTGGGCTCCGGCGGCGTCCGGGCGGGGAGAAGTGGGGTGATGGGCGTCGGTGCTCTGTCCGCAGCCGGCCAGAACCGCTCGGACGGGTGCGTTGCGGGCCCTGGCGGTCTCGGCGCGTTCCAGTACGAGGACGCCCGCGCCCTCGGCGACCACCAGGCCCGAGCGGTCAGGGGCGAAGGGGCGTGATGCGGTGGCAGGGTCGTCGTTGCTCGCGGCCAGAGCCCCGCACCGGTGGAACGCGGTGACGACGAGCGGGGTGGTCCCCGCTTCGGCGCCGCCGGCAAGGACGATGTCGCACTGACCGGTGACGAGCAGGTCGTGCGCCACGGCGAGGGCAGTGGTACCGGTGGCGCAGGCGGTGACAGGGGCGAGGCTGGGACCGCGGGCGCCGATGGCCAGTGCGACCTCACCGCAGGGGGTGTTGGTCAGGAGCATCGGAAGGCAGGCTGCAGAGATCCGGCCGGGACCGTGGGTGCTGAGCTTGCCCAGCTGGTCGTGCCAGACCGCAGCGCCACCGAGACTGGACCCGATGACGACTCCGATGCGCGGACCGTCCCACGTGTCGGGGTCGAGGCCGGCCTCGGCAATCGCTTCACGAGCGGCGGCCAGGGCGAGTTGCGAGCTGCGGTCCAGGCGCCACAGGGCCATGGGATCGACGGCGTGCTCGACGGCGGGTGCACGGCAGCTGAAGGTGACGGGCATTCCGGACAGTGCCGGGTCGGTGGCGGCCGTGGAATCACCCCGGCACACTGCCTCCCAGGTCGCTTCCATGCCGAAGCCGGCAGGGGTCACCGCCCCCAGGCCGGTGACGACCACGTGCGTCATGAGATTCCTTCGGTGGAGAGTTCTGATCCGGCGGTCGTACCAGCCCGGTGCCCGGGCCGGGGACGCTTGTCAGCAAGCCGCAGCGGCGGAGGCCAGCGACATGCCCGGGAGGAGCTCGGTGTCCCGCTCCGTGTGCTCGCTCACGATGACCGAGAGTTCGGCGACGGCGAGCGATTCCAGGCCCAGGTCGGTGAAGGTCGCCTCCGGGCACATCCTGTCCCGCGCCACCCCGAACTTGGTCGCCAGCATGTCGGTGAGCTCGTAGTACGTCATGGTGACCCGTTTCCTGCCGTCAGCGGGGGAGAAGGAAGAAGAGAACAGGTTTCGCCCCCCAGATTCAAGAGGGCATCCGAAAATACAAATGAATAACCGATCCGCTCGCCCCTTCTCGCATGTTCAAGGCGCGCGGGTCGCAACATAGTGGATCTCAAGCACCCCGCGCCAACGCACTAATCCAGCCCCCACGGCAGACATGCCGGGCAGTCATGTCAACAGCTCTGCGCCGTGATGCCACAGACGGGTGACCATTGCGCTTCAGGGGCGAACCTGGGCGGAGAATGGTGCATGATCGAACAACGAGCATCGCTGCACGGCTTCCACACCCACGACGAACCAACGGATGTATCGAATGGATTCCCGACTGGACCCCCAGTTGACCCAGGAATACCTCGACCGGATCGGCGTGACGACACTCCGCAGTCCGGGGCCGGAATTCCTCAGCGAGCTGCAGGAACAACACCTGATGTCGGTGCCGTACGAGAACCTCGGCATGCATCTGGGAGAGCCCGCACTACTGGGTGACGGCGCCATCGACAAGGTGGTACGGCAACGCCGCGGCGGCGGCTGCCAGGAGCTGAACGGCTCGGCTCTGTCCTCCCTCCTGCGCGAACTCGGATTCCGCATCACATTGTTGAGCGCCTACATGTTCAACGGGGGGCGTCCGAGTTTCGCGCTCTGCCACCCCCTGATCGTCGTCGACTGCACGTACCCGTGGTTCGTCGACGTCGGGTTGGGCGTATTCGGCCCTCGCTATCCCCTGCGGATGGATCTGGCCGGCCCGCAGCACGATCCACAGGGCACCTTCGAATTCGTTGCCGGCCCCGACGGTGACACTGATCTCCTGCGCAACGGCTCGCCGATCCTCCGCATCGAGCCACGCCCCCGGGCCGAAAAGGATTTCATGCCCGGATTTTGGTGGGTCTGGAGTTCACCCGAGTCCTACCACCGCACCCACGTGTACTGCACGCGATTGACCGAGAACGGATCACTCGCCTTGCGAGGTGACGTACTGACCCGCATCGAGGGCACACAAAAGGAATGGGCCGCACTGGCGGAATCCGAGCTCGCGCCGGCCTACGAAAAGTACTTCGGTATTACGTTGGAACGGCTTCCACCCCTTTACCGGCAGGACTGAAGACCACGCCGAGCCGTGTCCATGCGCTCGGCCCGCCCCTGCCCGGTGCCAACGTCATGCGGCTCCATGGGGACGGAGCCGTTCCCTCCCTCCCCCGCCCAGAAACAGGATCGTCCGTCATGACCTACGACGAGCTCACAGAAGTGCTGGCCACCACGTTCCGAGTGAAGCGGGAGCGGATGAACCCCGCGGCGACCTTTGCCGACCTGGGCCTTGAGTCTCTCGCGTTGGCCGAGCTCTCGGCCATCATCGGCGCTCGCGCGGCCCGGGACATCGAGCTCCATCCGACCATGCCCTTGCTGTCCGCGACCGGCAGCTCCTGAACCGACGTCGAGAGCCGGGGAATTTCATGGGTACGATCGCCACCGTCGACCTGGGGGCCCATGGCCCCGTCGTCGGCGTCCAGGGGCTCGGCTGCATGTCCATGAGCGGCTGCTACGGCAGCACTGATGCCGCCGAGGCGACGGCCACCCTGAAGCGGGCCCTGGAGCTGGGCGTCACGTTCCTCGACACCGCCGACATGTACGGCTTCGGAGGCAACGAGGAACTCATCGGCCCGTTCGTCCGGGCGCAGCGCCATGACATCGTGCTCGCCACGAAGTTCGGCGTCGAGCGAAGCAACGGCGACCATCTGCGCTATGTGCTCCGCAACGACCCGTCATACATCCGCCGGGCCGCGGACGCGAGTCTTCGCCGTCTCGGCGTGGAACACATCGACGTGTACTACATGCACCGCCGCGACTCGCGGATCCCGCTGGCGGAGTCTGTGGGTGCCATGGCAGAGCTGGTCCAGGCCGGCAAGGTGCGACACCTGGGCCTGTCCGAGGTCAGCGGCGACGAACTGCGCGAGGCACACGCGGTTCACCCGATCGCGGCACTCCAGTCGGAATGGTCCGTGTTCTCGCGAGACGTCGAGCAGAGTGCCGTACCGACCGCGGCCGAGCTGGGCGTGGCACTCGTCCCGTACTCGACACTTGCGCGAGGCTTCCTGGCCGGGACGTTCAGCCGCGCCGACGGCCTTCCGGTGAGCGACCCCCGGCGCTACCAGCCGCGCCTCACGGGCGACAACGCCGCACACAATGAAGCACTGCTGTGGCCCATCAGGGAGATCGCCTCGACGCACGGAGCAACCCCGGCGCAGGTGGCGTTGGCCTGGGTGCATCAGCAGGCGCACGTACACGGGTTGACCGTGGTGCCGATCCCCGGCACCCGCAAGCCCAGTCGCCTGGAGGAGAACACTTCGGCCTTGGCGCTGACGCTGAGCGCGGAGGAACTGGCCGACCTGGACTCGATCTCAGACCAGGTAGCGGGCGACCGCTATGCGGACATGAGCAGCGTCTCGCGCTGACCGCCTCCCGGACGCAAGCAAGTCGAGGCTGGCATACAACTGCTGCCTTCGGCAGTCTGGACGCGAGCGACACCCGTATTGCGGCCTGCACGTGACACGCCTCGCTGCTGCGCGTCAGACCCGGCCGACAAGGAAGGTGATGCGCTCCTCACCGGAGGCCGGCTTCACAAACCCGGTAATTTTGGTGACCCGTGTTCCGGCCGTGCACTGCACAGTCAATCCGTAGGCTCGCCCCCACGGGGTGTCGAAGGCGATGGCGCTCTGTCCGGAGGTGCGGGTGACCACGGCGAAGTCATACGTAATGGTGCTGTGGTCGCTGGGGCCACCATCGATCGTCGTGGAGAGAAGATTCTCGCCCGCGGCCACAGGCGTGACAGTCATCGGCCTGTCGCCCGTGCCGCCACGGTTGACCGTTCCGGTGAACGCCGCATCCAGGGCCCTGGCACCGACATAGTCGGCCACCCGGCCACCACACAGACCCGTGTTCGCCTTCTCGGCGGCCGCAGCCGGGACAGCACCCAGTACAAGGGCCCCGACCACCGCCCCGGCCACGAACCACATACGAGAGCAAGAAGACATCGAGCCTCCAAGAAGAGAGCCAGGGACCCTACGGCCCACAGTCCCCGCACTCTGCCCCCTCACCGCCGCGGAGCACTGCACGCCGTGCCGGGCAGCCGAAAACGGCACCCATTCCGCATAGTCCGCTACCGCTTTCAACCCACTCACACACGCACCCGCTTCAGCAACGGATCACACACCTCGGACGAACCTACCGAGAAGGTCGTAGCAACCAGCTGCACAACGACTGCCGCCGATGTTCACCACAGGCACGGCGCCAGCACCGAACGCAGCCTAGATCCACAGAAAACAGCAGGTCAACGAACCCTTCCCTTACCATCGCGACCCCTTCATCCAGTCTTCGCGGGCCAGCGACGCCATCCCCGCCTGAGGCCGACCCGGATCCGCCTTCGCCCACGCCGACGACTCTCCGCACACACCCACCGGCCCGCCCCCAACGCACTGCGCGCCGGGGCGCACTCGTTCGTGGACCCCAAGCCGGGGAGACGTTGCGAGGCCCTTGCCCGCCGCCTCGCAACAGCACGTCAATGAGGCATCCCTGCCTGGTGCGAGCCTGACGGCACTCACTCCCACTGCAGCCGAAGCATCACCTGAGCCGACACCGCCACACCAAGATCCGGACCATGTCCGGACCAACCCCCACCATATGGCCACGCCAACTAACATTTGGCCTGGTCAGCACGGGTGCAGCTGCTATACCACCAGGAGACGAAGGATCTGCTGCCACGCTCCCGGATAGGCCCCTTGGCGCTCAGACAAGGGAAACGCGCTGTTCACGGCGCCTCCACTGGGCGTGGTGGTCGCCTGTGGTCGCAGGCTGGAAGCACCCACCCGCTCCCCTCCGCTATCTGGAGGCGATCCCCATGCTCACCAGCGTCGGCCGCGGCCGGATCTACCGCCGCTGCGGCTGCAGGGACACCCACCGGCACCAGCTCGGTGCTCGTTGTCCTCACCTGGTCACTGACAGCAAGCACGGCACCTGCAGCTTCGCCGTCGACGTCCCCACCCCGGATCACCGCCGCATCACCGTGCGCCGGGGCGGCTTCCCCAGCCAGGACAGCGCCGAGCAGGCCCTGGGCCGATTCCTTGAGGGCGAGGCCGGCGGATACAACGCGGACCCGAACCAGACCGTCGCCGCCTACCTGAACGCCTGGCTGGCCGCGAAGGCCCTTGTGCTGAAGCCGACCACGATGGCCCGCTACCGCGACTATGTCCGCAACGACCTCATTCCGGCCTTCGGCACCCTCAAGCTCGACCAGCTCGCGCACCGGCACATCTCGGCCTACGTCACCTGCCAGCTCTCCGCCGGCCGCGGCGAGACCACCCTCTACCGCTGCCTGGCCACCCTCTCCAGCGCCCTCAGCGACGCAGTCCGCCAACACCGCCTCCCCCACAACCCGGCCAGTCCACCCGTCCTACGGCGACCGCCGGTGCCGGAACGACGGATCTGGACGGCGGAGGAGGCCGCCCGCTTCCTCGCGTACTGCCACCGGGCCGACCCCGAGATGGCTGACCTGTTCGAGTTCCTCATCGGCACCGGCATGCGCAAGGGCGAAGCCCTCGGACTCCACTGGAACGATGTCCACCTGACGGAAGGCGTCCTCTACGTTGCGCTGCACCCTCTCCGCGATCGACAACAACCGCCTGGTCATCACCACGCCGAAGACCCGGGCCAGCCGCGGCTGGGTCGCCATCTCACCCCGCGTCGACGCCGCCCTACGGCACCGTGCACTAACGATGCCCCGAACACGCGGCGACCCTGACGATCCGTTCGCCGGACTCGTCTTCTGCCGACCCGACGGCCGACCGCTCGGACCACACCAGGTTCTCGACCGGCTCCGCCGGCTCTCCGCCGAAGCCGGGGTCCCCCGGATCACGGTCCACGACCTGCGCCACCTGGCCGCCACCATCACCATCGCCGCTGGCGTGCCGCTGACCGTCGTCTCCAAGACCCTGCGGCACTCCACCCTGTCGACCACCGCCAACATCTACAGCCACCTCACCCGGCAGGCGGCCCGAGAAGCCGTCGACACCATCGACCGCACCCTCACCGGAGCCGAGAAGGCCAACCGCCAAACGGGCCGTGCGACGTGGCTGCGACCACCACGCGACCACATCCACCGGCTCCGCGAGACCTTCCGGCGGCTCCGCTCCCCCGCGCCGCCGGCCTTCAGCGCCACGGCCGACCGGCCACGGACTGGACGTGCGACCACATTGCGACCACCATGGCCCCGGACACACCAAAGGCCGCCCTCCCATGGATGAGAGAACGGCCTCCGACCTGCGTAAACGCTGGTCGGGACGACAGGATTTGAACCTGCGACCCCTTGACCCCCAGTCAAGTGCGCTACCAAGCTGCGCCACGTCCCGATGCCCGCTGACCTGGGGTTTCCCCTGGTTGAACGCGCAGGAGAACAATACCGCACTTCCCAGGGTGGTCGCGCGCACCTTTCCGTCACCGCTCCGGGAGGCGGCAGCTCAGGCCCGGTTCGGGGCCAGCTCGGGGTGGGCGGCGGCCAGGCGTTTCGGGGCCGCCTGGAGCCAGGAGTCAATCAGGATCGCGCGCAGCTCGGCCTCGTCCTGGACGGCGGCCAGGCGGACCCGGAGCCAGGCGTAGTTGTCGTCGTGGCCCTCGCGCAGGAAGAACTTCTCCGGCTCGGCGGCGATCAGCTCGGCCCGGTCCTCCTTCGGACATTTCACTCCGATCGAGGTGTCGTCGTCGGAAAGGGCGACGAAGATCTTCCCGCCGACCCGGAAGGTGGGCATGCCCCAGGCGAGCTTTTCGCTGCTGTCCGGGAGCGACAGCGCGATCGTGCGGACGTCCTGTGCGGTTGCGGCCATCCCGCGACTCCTCTTCGGCCGGCGGTGAACCTCTCCAGTCGACCGTAGACCCCGCCACCGACAATCTCAGCCCCGCCGGTCCTCCCGCTCGTGGAGCAGGGCCACCAGCTCCGCCGCCAGTGCCTTGACGGTGGCGAGTCCCGCCGTCCCCCACCGGCGCGGCACCACGTCCACCGCGCACACCGTGCCCAGGACGATCCCGCGCCGGTCCGTGAGCGGCGCGCCCACGTACGAGCGCGCCCCGCTCTCGTCCACCACCGCGTTGCCCGCGAAGCGCGCGAAGTCCCGTACGTCCTCCAGCACCAGTGCCCGGCGGCGCACCACCACGTGCGGGCACCAGCCGTGGTCGCGGGCCAGCACCCGGGCCGGGTAGCCACTGGCCGGGGCGTCGGCCGCGTGGTGCAGGCCGGCGAAGAACTGCCGTTCCTCGCCGATGAAGTTGACCCCCGCGTACGGCGCGGCCAGCTCGTCCGCGACGCGCCGGGCGAAGGCGTCGAGTTCGGTGTCCACCCGCTCCCCCAGGCCGAGTTCGCGCAGCCGGACGACGCGGGCCGGCGCCTCCCGGTCCACGGGCGTGAGCAGCAGGTGTCCGGTCGATTCGTAGTACGTCATGACGGTTCCCCCGGAGGACTGGCTATGGATGCGGACATGCACAGGAGGTGGCGGACGAGGGCGGCCAGCGCCCCCGTTCCCGAGCTGGCCAGGCGCGCGTCGCACCGTACGACGGGCACCTCGGGCCCGAGCCCCATCGCTTCGCGGACCTCCTCGGGCGGGTAGCGGTGACCGTCGTCGAACTCGTTGACGGCGACGATGAAGCCGATGCCGCGCCGCTCGAAGAAGTCCACGGCGGGGAAGCAGTCGGCCAGGCGGCGGGTGTCGGCGAGGACCACCGCCCCGAGCGCGCCCGCGCACAGTTCCTCCCACAGGAACCAGAAGCGGTGCTGCCCGGGCGTGCCGAAGAGGTAGAGCACGTTGCGCCGGTCGAGCGTGATCCGGCCGAAGTCCAGCGCGACGGTCGTCGTGGTCTTCGCCTCGATGCCGTCGAGCGGGTCGGCGGCCTCGCCGATGTCGCTCAGCAGCTCCTCCGTGCTCAGCGGGTCGATCTCGCTCACCGCGCCCACGAAGGTGGTCTTGCCCGCCCCGAAGCCCCCCGCCACCAGGATCTTCAGGGTCGCGGGAGCCGCGGGGGCGTCACAGTCGTTTGCGTAGGCCATCGAGCACCGCCTGGAGCAGGGACTGGTCGTCGGCGGCGAACGAGCCGCCGCCCGGGAACCGCGGCGCCTGCGCCATGACGGCCCCGTGTTCCATCAGATCGGACAGCAGCACCTTCACCACCACGGCGGGCAGGCGCAGCTGTCCGGCCACCTCGGCGACGGTGACCGCCGCGGCGCCGGCGCACAGCCGGAGCGCGAGGGTGTGTTCCGCCCCCAGCGGCACGCGCGGGCGTACGCCGGTCGCCGTCATCAGGGAGAGCAGATCGAGGGCGACGCCGGGCCGGGTCCGCCCGCCGCTGGCGGTGTACGGGCGCATCACCCGGCCGGCCGAGTCGTCGAGCCAGGGTGTGTCCCGGCCCCTCGGGTACGCCCCCGTCGCGCGGGTCCGCATCACTCCGGGTCGGCGGCGGGCCGCCGGGGCGGGGCCGCCAGGTACGGTCGGACGCTCTTGACCAGCATCGCCATCTCGTAGCCGAGCACCCCGGCGTCGGCCTCGCGGTCGGCGAGCACGGCCAGGCAGGTGCCGGATCCGGCGGCGGAGACGAAGACGAGCGCGGTGTCGAGCTCGACGACGACCTGCCGCACCTCGGCTCCGTCGCCGAAGCGGGAGCCGGCGCTGCGGCCCAGCGAGTACAGGCCGGAGGCCAGCGCCGCCATGTGGTCGGCGCTGTCCGGGTCGAGACCGTGCACGCAGGTCACGAGGCCGTCGGCGGTGAGGAGTACGGCGCTGCGGGTGTACGGCACGCGCTGCACCAGGCCGCTGAGCAGCCAGTCGAGATCCGAGAGCCGACTGCCGGTCTTCGTCGCCACTTCGCCGCTCATGGGGTGCGCTCCTTGCTGAGGTGGGGGGTCGGGGTCATACCTGGTTCTCCGACTGCGCGAGGCCGAAGCCCCGCTGGAAGGCGGCCATCAGGCCCGGGTCGTGCACGGGTTGCTCCATGTCCGGGGAGCGCCGGGGTGCGGGGGCCTCGCGCAGCTGCGGTGCGAGGTGGGTCTGCGCCCGCCGCTTGGGCAGCGGCGGCCTGGTCCCGCTCGGGGTCGCGGCCGGCGGCGCCGCCTCGGGCGCGGGGTACGGGGACTCGGGCCGCGCCCCGTACCGCTCGGCCGCGGGCCCGGCCGCCTGCCCGGGCAGCGCCACGGCCGCGGGCCCGGGACCGGCCTCCGGACCGGCGTGCCGGCCGGGCGCCGGTGGGGGCGGATTCGCGGGTGCGGGAGCGACCGGCTCCGGGGTCGGGGCCGGGGCCTGCGCCCGGACCCCGTACGGGTTCCCGGCCCGTGCCGCGCCACCCGGCACCGGCTCGGCCGTGGACGCGGAGCGGCGGTCGGGCCCCGGCCCGGCGACCGGCCCGGAAGCCGGGGCCGGGGCCGGGGCCGGGGCCGGCCAGGTCTCCGCGGCGGGCTCCCGCAGCGGGTGCGGTACGGGCTCCAGCGGCGGCAGCGGCGTGCCGCCCTGGCCGGTGCCCCAGGACGTGGCCCGGGAGCCGCCCGCCGCGTCGGCGCCGCTCGGGGCCTCCGCGCCCAGCAGCTCCTGCGGGAGCACCAGCACGGCGAGGACGCCGCCGTAGATGTTGGACTTGAGCTCGACGGCGATCCCGTGCCGCCGCGCCAGCGCCGAAACCACGAACAGGCCGATCCGCCCGTCGGCCAGCAGGTGCCGGACGCTGATCTGGTCGGGGTCGCCGAGCAGGGCGTTCATCCGGTGCTGTTCCTCGGGCGGCATGCCCAGCCCGCGGTCCTCCACCTCGACCGCGATGCCCGCGGTGACCCGTTCGGCGCGCAGCACCACGTCCGTGTCGGGGGCGGAGAACACGGTGGCGTTCTCCACCAGTTCGGCCAGCAGGTGCACCACGTCGGCCACGGCGTGTCCGCGCACGCTGCCGCCCGCCGGGGGCACGACCTTGACCCGCGTGTACTGCTCCACCTCCGCCACCGAGGAGCGGAGGACCTCGCTGAGGTCGATGGGCCGGGTCCACTGGCGGCGGGAGGCGGCGCCGCCGAGCACCGCGAGGTTCTCGGCGTGGCGGCGGATGCGGGTGGCGAGGTGGTCGACGTGGAAGAGCTCCTTGAGCAGGTCCGGGTCCTCGACCGTGTCCTCCAGATCGTCCAGGAGCGAGATCTCCCGGTGGACGAGGGATTGCAGCCGGCGCGCGAGGTTGACGAAGACCTCGACCTTGCGCTCGCTGTCGGAGGGGGCGGCCGGACCCGCCAGCCGTACGAGGGTGGCGTGGGCCTGTTCGCGGGCGCCGCGCAGCTCCTGCGAGAGCAGCCAGAACTCGTCCACCCCGGCCGGATCCGCCCCGAGCGGCGGCGCGCCGGGGCCGCCGCGCACCGGGCGGGGCGGGGTCTCGCCCCGCTCCAGCCGGTCGGCGGCGGTGCGCAGCTCCTGGCGGCCGCGCACGCTGGAGCGGCGCAGCGCCTCGCACCGGTCCCGGACGGCCTTGGCCGAGCGCTGGGCTCCGAGGAGGGCCGCCGCGAGGGCGCCGACGACGAGGAGCGCGCAGCCGGTGAGGACCGGCCAGAGCCGGGCGTCCCGCTCGCCCGCTCCGCCGCCGAGCTGGAGGGTGAAGATGACCGCGGCGGCGCCGCTGAGCCCGGCGGCGAGCGTGGGCAGTACGCCGGCGCGGAGCAGCTGGGGGCGTATCTGCCGGCCCGGACCGGTGACGGCGTGTCTCGACGAGGTGTGCCTCGTCGGGGCGTGGCGGGCGGCGCGGAGTCCGGACATCGGCGTCCTCGGTACGTGGGGCCCGGTGTTGATCACCGGGTACCCACGCTAGACCGCACCGTCCCGCCCCGGACTGCCAGTTGGGGAAGTTCGCGGGGCTGCTTCCCGCTCCCGGTGGAGCGCTCGTACGGGCGCCCGAATCCGCCGGGTCGCCTGCGGCGTGCTCGGCGGATCACGGGCGGTTCCGGCGGCGCCGGGCGCGCGCCGGGGCACCTCCTCGGACGGCGTCGGCGCCCTCGGGCTACGAGCCGACGGCCTCCGCCTCCTCTCGGATGACCGGGCGGGGGTGTTCCGCGGCGATCGGGCGCGGGGGCGCCGGCGGCGGGGTCGGGGGGCCGGCCACGAACGGGCGCCACCACGGGCTCGCCGGGGCGTCCGCGGTGCCCGGCTCGAACGGCTGGCCCGGGATCGGCAGGGCGACCTGGAGGTCGAGGTGGGCGCGCATGCCCTCCTCGGGCGTCATGTGGATGTCGGGTCACAACCCGTTACTCAAAGATCACCCGAGTGATCGGCATCGCGAAGCCGCTGAAGAGGTCAAGGTCAAACAGTCTGAAGCGCTCGCGGAGCACGCCGATGCCACTCATCGGCGTCTTCCATCCCACCACGCCGGTACGCGGGTCGTGACGAGCCACGGCTACGCCTGACGGGATGGATGATCGTGGAGATTTACCGTCCAGGACGCGCTGGGTGCGGCATAACCTGGGCCTGCATCCACTCTGGGTACGTTCGGCCCATGGTACCGGGCCGCGACCATGGAATAATCGATGCTTCCCGAGCACATGAACTGGCAAATGCGAACGTACTCCGCCATGCGGCTTCCAGCACCGAACTCCTCGCCGATCCAGCAGCCGAATTCGGCTAGCCGCCGTTCCGCATCTTCGACTGTAGAAGCGGTCAGATTAATTCCCTGCTGGCGACTCAGCCCCATGAGCATGTACTTGTGCACGAAATTGTTCTCGTGATCCCCATGAGCATATTCTTTGCCATATGAGTACAGGCCATTGGCTGCCAGGAAGTGGTCAGAGACCAGATCGCGAAGAATACTACAGAGGGTCGGGTGGCGGCGCATGTCATCACTTGCGTCGAGCGCAGAGCAGTATTCGGCCAGCATCATGCACAGCGACGTGCCCATGGAACGCGTACGCAGTTCTTGATAGGCGCCAGCGCTTGGCGTGAGGGCGCCGTACGAGTTCCGCTGGAACGCGTCCACCTCACTGCGATGCCCGTGCGTGTATTCGGCGAAGCCGAGGATGATCCTGCCTCTGAACCGTGCGGTCATCCTGGCGGACATCCCTTGCCACGCATCAGCCAAAAGCAGCGGCGCTGGAAATTCCGGATCGGCGGCCGGTTGCCCGCCTTCAAGGATCAAGGGCAGGCCCTCGATCGTTTCGATCCTGTGTGACGAGTCGTGATAGTGGATGTCATCGAAAAGGAAGAGTCCTGCAGAAATTCGCCCCACGTCGAGCAGTCGTTCGACACTTGCCTCAGGAAAGGCGGCGCACGCCCACAGGACGCCATCCTTGGCGGTGATCATCCTGTGGTCGCCAGATCCGAATCCAGTGAGGCTTCCCAGCCAGTCCTGCACTTCGTCGATGATTTCACGCGTATCGGCGTGCCAGGCTGCCGGAAGTACCCTGTCGACGGCAGGAATCGTGTACCGCATGTCCGGCGTATTCATGTCTGGTTCCTCGGCGTCAAGGCGGGAGTCACTGGGATCGCGGTCTCTGGGTGCGGGCGGTAGCGCGCATGTGCAGACCGCGAGGGTGCAGGACGGCTGCCCTGGCGGGACGGACGTTTCCGCCGGAGAAGGTGCGTAGGTGCCATCGGGCGGAGATGGTGGCCAGGGAGAGGGTGGCCTCTGTGACGGCGAAAACGTCGCCGATGCATTTGCGGGCGCCGCCGCCGAACGGGATGAGCGCGGTGCGGGCCGGCTGCGCCCGGCCGGGGTCCCATCGATCGGGATCGAAACAGTCGGGGTCTCTGTAGAGGTCGCCACGGCGATGGAGGGCGTAGGCACTGTAGGCCAGGTTGGTGCCTGCGCGCAGATGGCGCCCACCAAGTTCGGTGTCTTCGCTGACCACGCGCGTGAGAAGCCAGGCTGGCGGGTACAGCCGCATGACTTCGGTGATGATTCGGCCGGTCAACGTCAGGTGCGGCATGTCGGCGTGGCGGGCGGGGCGCCCGGCCAGGACGGTGTCGACCTCGTGGTGCAGCCGGTCGGCGATGCGGGGGTGCCGGTCGAGCAGGTACAGCGCCCACGCCAAGGCGCTTGCCGTGGTCTCGGTGCCGGCGCCGAAGAAGGTGATGATCTGGTCCGCGATGTCGGAGTCGCTCAGACCGCGACCGTCGGTGTCGCGGGCGGCCAGCAGCGCCGAGAGCAGGTCGCCGCGGTCGGTGATGTCGCGGCGGCGATCGGCGATGATCCCGTCGAGCGTGGCGTGCAGGCGGGCTCGGGCGTGGCCGAAGGCGCGGTTACCGGGTGTGGGCAGCCGGTCCAGCGGCGGTGGCATCAACATTCGCCGGAAGATGCCGCCAGTGAGGGTGTTGACGTCGTCGCCCGCGTGACGCCCAGTGGTGTCGTCGACCATGTCGGAAAACAGCGTGGTGGTCGTGACGGTCGAGGTGTGCCGCAGCAACTCGGAGTAGACGTCGAGGATCTGCCCGTCGCGCCACGTGTCGGTGAGCGCGGAGATCTGCTGGGTCATCACCTCCGCATAGCCGGGCATGCGCTCGCGGGCGAAGGACGGTTGCAGCAGTCGGCGCTGGCGGCGGTGCACGGAGTACGGGCAGGTGCCCATGCCGTTGCCGAGCACTTCCCGGGCGCGCTCGAAGAACGGTCCGCCCTTGTCGAAGATCCGGTCGTGGCGTAGGACGTGATCCGTCAGGTCGGCGTCGCACACCACCACGACCGGGACCGGACCCAGACCGATGCGGACCAGATCGCCATGGGCGGGCAGGCGGGTGAGGAAACGCAGAGGATCACGCAACAAGGGCAGGGCATGCCCGAGAACGGGGAGCGCCCCCGGCGCCACAGGAATGGAGTCCGACGGTTGTCGGGTGGTCTGCGTGTTCATTGGGTCCTCACCGTGCAGGTGTGGGCGAGGTGGCGCAGCGTCGTGGTGGCCGGAGGCGGGAACGGTGCCTGGTCGAGGGCATGTTCGGCCTGTCGGCGGCAGGCTTGGATGTGGTCTTCGACCTCTGCGTGGGCGCCGGT
The DNA here is from genome assembly GCF_043201175.1 of Streptomyces sp. NPDC048337. NCBI lineage: Bacteria > Bacillati > Actinomycetota > Actinomycetes > Kitasatosporales > Streptomycetaceae > Streptomyces > Streptomyces sp. NPDC048337. The sequence goes on along the minus strand of NZ_JBICYR010000021.1, from coordinate 85,773 downwards.
GGCGTCCAGGACGGCGCGGATGCGGGCGGCGCCGGTTTCGGTGAGGCGGGGGCTCCCGATAAGGGTGGCCAGGGTGTGCAGTTGGGTTGGGGTCGCGCGGTGCATGGCGAGGGCTGCGAGCAGGGTGTGCTTGCCGTCGCGCAGGTCGTCGAGGTGGGATTTGCCGGTCTGCTCGGGATTGCCGTAGACGCCAAGGAGGTCGTCGACGAGTTGGAAGGCCTCGCCGACCGGGTGGGCGTAGGCGTCCAGGGCGCTGAGTGTGGTCGTGTTGGCGCCGCCGAGGGTGGCGCCGATGGCCAGGGGGTGGCGGAGGGTGTAGCGGATGATGTTGCGGCACCGTTCGATGTCGTTTGTCGGGTGTCCAGCGGCGCAGAGGTCGAGGTATTGGCCGTACACCAGCTCGGTGCGCATGGTGTCGACGATGTCGAAGGTGGCGGCCAGTTGGCCGGGGACGAGGCCGGCGGTATGGAGAAGTTCGTCGGACCAGGCCAGGGCGAGATCGCCGAGAAGGATCGCACTGTGCATGCCCAGTTGCGCGGCATCCGGGCGGCCGGAGTGGCAGTCCGCCAGGGTGCGGTGGGCAGTCGGTCTGCCGCGACGAGTGGAACTGTTGTCCATGATGTCGTCGTGGATGAGGGCGAAGGCATGGAACATCTCCAAAGCGGCCGCAACCCGCAGGACTGGGTCCGGGGCGGGGCTTGGGCCTCCGGCCGCGTACCAGCCGATCACACACAGCACTGGGCGCAGCCGTTTGCCACCGGCTAGCAGGAAGTCGCCCAGGGTGGCGGTGATCTCTTCCGGCCATGCGCGTACCGCTGCGTACTGCGTCTTGGCCTGGATGAACTCGCCAAGGATCGTGTCGACTTGGGCACGTATGCGGGTCAGGTCGATGGAGGCGTTCTCCGTTGGCAGGGCGGTCAACGGAGGCCACCTGCCTTCGCTGAATCGTCCTCGTCCTGGTCGGTCAGGCACCGGGCCTCGTCGAGCGATACGTCGACGCTCTTGGATTCGGGGAGGTGTTCGATGACTTGGCCGTGGCCGTGGATCTGGCCTTTGCCGTTGCAGCAGGACACGCCGAGGTCGGCTTCGCGGGATTCTCCGGGGCTGTTGGCGACACGGCCCATGACTGCGATGCGCGGAGGGTGAGGGAAGCCGTCCAACACGGCATCGATCCGGTTGGCGAACGGGCGGATGCCAACTCCGAGGCGGCCGCAGCCGAGACAGGGGAAGATCTCCGAGTCGGCAATCACTGCCATCGTCGACTTCGCCACCATGGCAGGCAGGGCGCCGGCGTCCTCCGCGGAAGGGACGGCGGCACGGACGATGTCGCAGCCTGTGGCAGTGATCCTGGCGAGCTGGCGGAGGATGGCATCCGCGTCGCCGGTGAGGGTGGTGGTACTGGCCTGCACCCTGACGGATGCGCCGCCGCCCACGGGTACCGATTCGACGCGCAGTTGGCTGGTGAGACGGCGCCGCGACCGAACCCGCAGTGAGGGCAGGGTGGGCGGGCCGGGATCGATCGTGGTCACCGGACACCTCCTTCCCGCCCCGCGAGAGGCCCAGCCCGGCGTCGGCGAGCCCCGCGTGCGCTATGCACAAACGTCACCCTTTGCGCTCTGTCCGGCAAGCCCCTGTGCCGGTGTGGGTTGAAGCACCCGAGCGCACGGGCACTTTGACGTACGACAAGCGCACAATTCACGCACCCGCGCACGTCGGCATCGACTGACGCCGATGCGGTGCCGTGGATGCCGGTCGAGCGCCCCTTCCACGTCGTCTGCCTACTTCGCCGCCCGGCACGTCCGCCACACAGAGAGTCTGATCCGGTACTGATATCTGGGAGCCGTAGCGCTCACCGCACCACACCGGGGCGAGTGCCGCAGACGCCCGTCATGTGCTCTCTGTCCGCAGGCCCTTCGCGGGAGCGGAGAAGAGCCGCTGTGCCGGGGCGTTGAGCGCCGCGAATCCCTCGACGATCTGCGCTGCCACGCACCAGCGCCCGTCCTGAGGGAGCCGGCGCAGACGCCAGCGGTGGAACGCCTCTCCTGTGTACTCCTGGCTTCTGGCAGCACCGGTTTCGCGTCCGCGGAGGAAGAAGCGCAACCGGGTCCTTGCGGTGAGGGATCCGGGCGCCTCCCGGTGGATGTCGAGAATCTGCAGGATCTCGTGGGACTCGTCGAAGAAGACCGAGCGTTCCCGCAGGAAGTCGCGCAGTCCTTCCTCCCCTCGCCACATGTGCCCACCCTCGAATCCGGTCTCGAAGTCCCCGGTGAGGATGCCGGTGAGCATCTCCTCCGCCGGGACGTGGGCCTGCAGCAAGGTGAAGTACTGCTCGACCGTGTCGATGAAGACGGGCTCGAGGGCATCGTCGTAATCGGGCATCCGGACTCCTTTCAGGAAGGCGCGGACGGACGGCCGTGCTGCCACCACAGCAGCATCAGCAGACCCGCCGCTCCGAGGAACGCCAGCACCGCGGTCCCGCGCAGTACGGCTTCGATCGCGGGGCCGTCGGTAGCCGCCGTGGCGGCGGAGCCGCTGGCGGCCTCCAGCACGGTGGCCGCCACCGTGACAGCCACGGCTCCCATCAGGACGAGCGAGGTCAGGACCACGCCGGAGGCGGCCCCGCGGCGCCTCTCGGGAACGTACGACTGCGTGGCCACATTGGTCAGCGCCCACCCGAGACCGACCCCGATCCCGCACACGGCGAAGACCACGGCGAACCAGCCCAGCGGCTCCACCCAGGTCAGGGCCAGCAGGGCGGCCCCGCTGGTGAGCATGCCGCCCGCCATCAGCGCCTCGGCCCGCCACCGCTGGGCGAGGGGACCAGCCCAGTAACTGGCCAGTCCTGACCCCCCGGAGAGGGCAAGGAAGACCACACCCGCCAGCAACGGGGACAGCCCCCGCACCTGCTGGAGATACATCGCGACCAGGACCGCGATCAGGGCGTAGACGACGTTCGAAAGAGACCCCGCGAAGGTGACGACGTCGAACGGCGCGTTACGGAAGAGCTGCAGATCGATCAGCGGCTCCCGTACTCGCCTCTCCACGGCCACGAAGAGTACGAGCAGCGCCCCGCCCCCCAGCAGCAGGGTGAGAGTCGGCGCCGAACCCCAGCCCCATGAGCGTCCCTGGTCGACCCCCAGCATGATGCAGGTCAGGCCCCCGGCGACGGACACCACACCCGCTATGTCCAGGCCGCGGGAGGCGCTGGTGTCCCGCGTCTCCGACACGAAACGCAGCAGCAACACCACCGCCGCCGCGCACAGCGGAACGTTGAGCAGGAACACCGCCCGCCAGGTGACGTGTTCGGCGAAGGCCCCACCGACAAACGGCCCCAGAGCCGTACCGATCGCGCTGAACGCGAGTACGGTACTCACCGCCCGCCCTTGGCGGGCATCCGGGAAGTATGCTGCCGCCAACGCCACGGCCACGGGGAAAATCAGCGCTGCCGCGGCGCCCTGCACCACCCGGGCGGTGATCAGCCAGCCCGGGTTCTGCGCCGCGGCACACACGGACGACACCACGGCGAAACTCACCAGGCCGGTGACGAGGACGCGGCGCCGGCCCCGGACATCGGCCGCGCGACCGCCGACGATCATCAGCGCTCCGAGCGCCAGCATGTAGCCGCTGACCAGCCACTGCAGATCGGTCGAGGACGTGTCGAATTCTCGCCCGATGACGGGCAGCATGAGATTGAGGGCGAACCAGTCCATCTGCACGATGAACATCGAAAGCGCTGCGGCCGCGATGACCGCGCGTTCGCTGCGTGAGAAGCGGACCGGCGCCAACTGCTCTCCGGTGCTGCGCGAAGCCATCTTTCAAGGCTGACACGGCAGGGAATCCCTCGCATCCGGGCAGGGTGCGCGGTCTGATCCTGTGCGGCTTTGTCCATCGCGCGTCGTCACCAGCCCAGGAGAGATCGCAACGCCAGGTACCGCGGGCGCCGGGTCGGGTGGCCGCGCGTCACCGCTGCCCGGCACCAATTCCCGTACATCATCACGGCCGAGAGGGGCATGGCAGCAGACGAGCCGGTCGTCATCGTTCCGTACGACACGGCCGGCTGGGAGTACGTCTACCAGCAGAACCGTGACGCCATTGAGGACCCGCCCTGTTTCTCCGCCACCGGCTGCACCGTCCACGAGCGCCCCGGCTTCTGAGCCGGTTCGTCCGGTCCATGCGTCCGCCGACAGCCAACCCCATACACCGCAGGGGGACAGAATGGCCGGGCCTCGCCGCTCACCGATCCACCGCATCAACGCCGACATCGCACTTCACCCCGACCTCAGCCCGCTGGCCCGCCTCCTCTACGTCGCGGCCGCCATCAGCGTCACCTTGCCGCTCTCCCGGGCCCGGCTCCTGGAGATCCTCGGACTCCACGATGACGCCGACCTCGCCCCGCTGTTCGCCGAACTCAAGGCGCTCGGAGTCGTACCTGAGCATCTCCGCCAGGCCCACCCCCGAGATGCCCGAGAACGAGCGCAAGCTCCGCGAACTCCTCTCGTCCATCCACGAGGCCCACAAGGCGTACTCCCCAGGGGAGCCACAGCCCATCCGCTACGCGATCGTCGCCTTGGACGGCACCCTCACCTTCGGCAACGCGCCCCTCCACCGTGGGCTGCCTGCCTCAGCTCCGCATCCGGCGTCACCGCTCGCCCGCCAGGTCCAGATCACCAGCCAGGGGCTCACTCGGCACCGGTTCCACCAGCTTCGGGCGACGCCACGGGTGCGCGATCGGACGGGCGATCGGCCGCCACCAGGGATCCACAGGCAGCGTTCCCGCGGGCTCGAAAGGCTCGCCCGGGCGCGGCAGCGCCACCGGCTGGCCCGCCTCCTCCGCGGCGTCCACCGTCCACTCCCCCGGCTCCGCCCAGGCATGGAGGGACAGGTTGAAGGTGCCCCAGTGGATCGGGAGCATCACACCGTGCGGCTTGGATCCTTGCAGGTCAAGGTGGGCTTGGACGCCCTGCTGGGGGGTCATGTGGATGTCCGGCCAGCCGCCGGGCAGAGGGGAATAGTCCGTGTGGTTCTTGGGCCAGTACTCCGAGTACGCGCCGATCTGGATCATCGTCGCGTCGAAGGGCCCGTGCTCGGCGCCGATCTCCTTGAAGCCGGGGAAGTATCCGGTGTCCCCGCTGTGGAAGATCCGGTGCTCATCGCCCGCGACCGCCCAGGAGGCCCACAGGGTGTGCTGCTGGTTGCGCAGCCCGCGTCCGCAGAAGTGCCGGGCGGGGGTCGCGGTGAGCGAGAGGCCCGCGACCTTGGTGCCCTCGTTCCAGTCCAGCTCGCGCAGCCGGTCGGCCGACACGCCCCAGCGCTCCAGGTGCGCGCCGACTCCCAGCGGGACGGCGAAGACCGTGTCCGTACCGGCCAGGGCCTTGATCGTGGGGAGGTCGAGGTGGTCGTAGTGGTCGTGCGAGATGACCACGACGTCGACCGGCCCCAGCGAGGCCAGGGGCACGGGTACGGGGTGCAGCCGCTTGGGGCCGGCGAAGGGGAAGGGGGAGCACCGCTCGCCCCACACGGGGTCGAAGAGCACCCGGCGCCCGTCGATCTCCGCGAGCACGCTGGAGTGGCCCATCCAGGTCAGCCGCAGTCCGCTCGCGGGCGGCTTCGCCAGCTCCGCGAGGGTGGTCGGGTAGACGGGGATCGGCGCGCCGGGGCTGCGCCGCAGGCGCTGTTCCTTGTGGAAGTAGATCTTGGCGAACTCCCGCATCGACCCGGAGGGGCGGGTCCGGGCGCCGACCGGGTTCTGGAAGACGCCGTCGGCGAAGTTCGGCGAGCGGCGGATCCGCTCGAGCCGGGCGCCGGACGGGTCCGCGCCGAAGGCTTCGGGCCGCAGGGCACGCAGCCGAGGACGCAGGGGACTGGAGCCGGTCAAGGCGCCTCCTGGGAGGAAGGGGTCGGGATGGCCGTCGGTCTACGACCATCCCAACGCACACGTACCCCCAAGGATTCCGCTTGCGGCCCCCGCTCCCCTCCCGCCCCGCCTACAGCGGCAGCAGATCCGGCCGCTTCGCCTCGACGTGGTCCCCGGAGGACTCCCCGCGCAGGCGCCGGCCGATCCACGGCACCAGGTGCTCGCGCGCCCACTGGATGTTGTCCCGGGTCACGTCCACCGAGCCGCGCGGCCGCTGCGGCGGCCACGGCTGATCGGGGTCGGTGGGCACCTCCAGCCCGAGCACCTGCGCGGCGCGCAGCGCGACCCGCGTGTGCCCCTCGGGCGACAGGTGCAGCCGGTCCGCGTCCCAGGCCCGCCGGTCCTGTACGGACTTCAGCGACCAGAGGTCGAGCACGGGGCAGTCGTAGCGGTCGGCGATGGCGCGGACGTGCGCGCTGTACGTCGCCACCTTGCCCCGCAGGTGCTTGAGGACCGGCACGCCCCGGGTGTCGAAGCCGGTGGTGATCATGACCTGGCCGACGGCCCCGGTGAGGTCGGCGACGGCGGCTTCGAACCGCTCCGCCACGTCGTCGGGGTCGCTGCCGGGTCGGATGATGTCGTTGCCGCCCGCGCAGAAGCTCACGAGGTCCGGGGCGAGCTCCTTGGCCCGCGGGACCTGCTCGGCCACGATCTGGTCGAGGAGCCGGCCGCGCACGGCCAGGTTCGCATAACGGAAGTCGTGCTCTTCGCGCTGATCTGCCAGGAGCACGGCGAGGCGGTCGGCCCAGCCGAGATAGGAGTCCCCCGGCCCCGGGTCCCCCACGCCTTCGGTGAAGCTGTCCCCGATCGCCGCGTACGAGCCGATGGTCTTGAGTGTCGTCGTCGTCGCTGCCACGACGCCATCCTTCACTCCCGTTACCAACCTACGCCAACGTAATGAGGGGTTGACGGACCGTGATCTATACCACCCGGGGGATAAGGAATAAGTACACGTGAGGCCGGGACCCCCCTCGGGTCCCGGCCTGACGTGTGTCCGTGCTCCGACGGCGGGTGCCGTCAGATGGTGACGCCCTTGGAGCGGAGGTAGGCGATCGGGTCGATGTCCGAGCCGTAGGACGGGCCCGTGCGGATCTCGAAGTGCAGGTGCGGGCCGGTGGAGTTGCCCGTGGAGCCGGAGAGGCCGAGGGTCTGGCCGGCCGTGACGCTCTGGCCCACCGAGACGGAGAGCGAGGACAGGTGGCCGTACTGCGAGTACTTGCCGTCCTCGTGGCGGATGACGACCTCGTTGCCGTACGAGCCGCCCCATCCGGCGGAGACCACGGTGCCCGCGCCGACGGCCTTGACGGTGGTGCCGGAGCTGGCGATGAAGTCCACGCCGGTGTGGTAGCCGGAGGACCACATGGCACCGGGGGTCTTGTACTGGGTGGAGATCCCGCCGCCCACCGGGGCCACGAAGCCCGCGGCGCTCGGGGCCTTGGCCTCGGTGGAGGTGCCGGTGCTCTTCGGCTTCTGCGCCTGCTTCGGCTGCTGGGCGGGGGCCGGTGCGGGGGCGTCCTGCTCCTCGCCGGAGGCCTCGTCGGAGGAGGCCTCGGCCGGAGCGGGGGCCTCGGCCGGAGCGGACTGGGCGGCCGGGGCGGCCTCGCCCTTGGCGCCCAGCGTCAGCTTCAGGCCGGGGTGGATGAGGGAGGGGTCGCTGCCGACGGCCTCGCGGTTGTCGGCGTACAGCTGCTCCCAGCCGCCGGACAGGTGGCGCTCGGCGGCGATCTCGGAGAGGCAGTCGCCGGGGACGACCGTGTACACGGTCGGCGCGGCCTGGAGCGCGGCCGGAACCTGCGGGGCGGCGACCGGGGCGACGGCCGGGGCCACCGCGGGGGCCGTGGCCGGGGCGCCGGCCGCGTGGGCGCCGGCGGCGCCCAGCAGCGGCAGCGCGAGGGCGGCGCCACCGGTGCCGGCGGCGGCGAAGCCGCGGGATATCGAAAGGGACTTGGGGCGGCGGTGCTTACCCTTTGCAGGCATGGCGAATTCCTCTCCGGCGCCTGCGAGGTGAGCTGTCGGGTTCGGACTGGAGATGTCCGGCCGTTCATGTGCGGAACATGTACGGCTTCACCCCTAGCCGGGCCGGAACCAAAGATCCGGATCGGCGGCCTACCTGGTTCCCCCGCTCCTGCCGCGCGCGTGAATAGTCGGGTGCGGTTCCCGGGCGGCGGCAGGATTCGGCGGTCCACCCGGATCGATCGCGAAGGTAATCGAGTTCGGCCACACCTAACAAGCCATGAATTTCCTGACGGAATCACAGGGATGGGGAATCAATGGAATTCCGGTCACCCTCCGTCCATTCCCCACCGCCAACAACCGCCCCGGCCCGGCGATTCGGCTTTAGCGATCAGGCACTCACGGTCACCGTATGATCTGGCTCACGGGGACGTGCCCGATCTCGCCTCCGCTCACGGCAAGTTGGCGCCAAGTAGTGTAATTCGGACACCCTACGACGAAGCGGAGGAGTTCCTTGACCCAGCAGATACCCCCGGCCCCGCCGGCGCGCCCGGAGCCCGACCCGGAGCTGACCGGAGTGCGCAATTTCCGCGATGTGGGCGGATTGCCGACATCCGGCGGACGAAGGGTCAGGTCGGGACGACTGTTCCGAAGCGGACATCTCGCACATGCCACCGAAACCGATGCGGAGTTCCTCGGTTCGCTCGGCCTGCACACCGTCTTCGACTTCCGCAACGCGGCCGACCACGCCCTGGAGGGGCCCGACGTCGCGCTGCCCGGCGTGCGCAACGTCAACATCCCGCTGTCGGATCCGGCCGACGGCCGGGAGTTCTGGAAGATGGTCCGCGACGGCGACCTGGAGCAGCTCCGCTCGCTGCTCGGCGACGGCAAGGGCGCCGCCCGGATGTCGAACTCGTACCGCGGGATCATCAGGCACCGCACCGCGGAGCACAGCCGGGTGGTGCACGCCCTCGCCGAGGACAGCGTCCCGGCCCTGCTGCACTGCGCGGCCGGCAAGGACCGGGCGGGCCTGTCCATCGCCGTCACCCTGCTCGCGCTCGGCGTCTCGCGCGAGGCGATCGTGGCGGACTACCTGGAGTCGAACGCCCCGCACAACCGCTACCGGGTGCGCCGCAGCAGCGATTCCGCCGAGGCCCGCTCCCCCGAGGTGATGGAGCTGCTCGCACCGCTCTTCGACGCCCGCACCGAGTACCTGGTCGCGGCCTTCGAGACCATGGAGGAGACCTGGGGCGGAGTGGACGCCTACCTGTCGCGGGGGCTCGGGCTCGCCCCCGAGACGCTCGACCGACTCCGCGAGCGGCTGCTCGACTGAGCCCGGGCCGGAGGGGCGCCCGAAGCGCCCCTCCGGCCCGTCGTGCCCCGCGGGAGGCGGTCAGCGGTTGCCGACGGCCTGCTTCACCAGCGTTCTGCCGAAGTCCCACATCAGCCCCGAGCCGCCGTGCGCCTCGTCCATGACCTCGCGGAAGGCTCCGACGAACCGGTCGACGTCCCGCTCGTCCACGATCAGCGGCGGAATGAGCTTGATGACCTCCAGGTGGTCTCCGGACACCTGGGTGAGGATGCGGTGCTTCTGCAGCAGCGGCACCACGACCATCTGGGCGAAGAGTCCCTTGCGGGCGGCCTGGAGCATCGTCCAGCGGCTGCGCAGCCCCAGCGAGGACGGCCGGCCGAACTCGATGCCGATCATCAGCCCGCGCCCCCGCACCTCGTGCAGCAGCTCGTACTCGTCCACCAGGGCCGCGAGCCGACCGCGCAGCAGGTCGCCCATCGCCCGGGCGTTGGCCACGACCTCCTCGTCCTCCATGACGGACAGCACCGCCAGCCCGGCCGCCATCGCCTGCGCGTTGGAGCCGAAGCTCGCGGAGTGCACGAGCACCCGGTCCATGGACGAGTAGACCTTCTTGAAGATCCAGTCCTTGCCCAGGGTCGCGCCGACCGGCACGTAGCCGCCCGACAGGGCCTTGGCCACGCACACCAGGTCCGGTTCCACGCCCGGCTCGTGCTGGTACGCGTAGAAGTCGCCGGTACGTCCGAGGCCGGTCTGCACCTCGTCCGCGATCAGCAGCGCCTTGTGGCGGCGCAGCAGCTCCTGCGCGGCGGGCAGGAATCCGGGCGGGGCGGCGAGGACGCCCTTGCCCTGGATCGGTTCGACGACGAAGGCTGCCACGTCCCCGCGCCGCAGCTCCCGCTCCAGGGCGGTGAGGTCGCCGAGCGCGATCCTCGTGTCGGGGAGCAGGGGCGCGAAGCCGTCCCGGAAACCGCCTTCCCCGTTGACCGACAGGGAGCCCGTGGTGAGCCCGTGGAAGGCGTGGTCGCAGTAGAGGATCCTGGGCCGCCCGGTGGCGTACCGGGCGAACTTCAGGGCGGTCTCGACCGCCTCGGTGCCGCTGTTGCCGAAGAAGACCCGGTCCAGGTGCGGGCTGTACGGGAGCAGCTTCTCGGCCAGCAGTCCGGGCAGCGGCTGGCAGTCGAAGCGGGTGAGGTCGGCGAGCTGGGCGTCGAGGACGTCGTGCAGGGCGCGGCGGACCACCGGGTGGTGCCGGCCCAGGCCCATCACTCCGAAACCGGCGAGCATGTCGAGGTAGTCGTTGCCCTCGGCGTCCCAGAAGTGGGCGCCCTCGGCCCGTTCGTAGACCTTGTCGAAACCGATGGTGTGGAGCATCCGGGGCAGCTGGTGGTTGAGGTACCTGGCGTGCAGCTCGTAGCGTTCCGCGCCCCGCTTGTCGAGCAGGGCGCGGAGGTCGAAGCCGGTCACTGCTTGTCCCGGTTCCCGGAGACGGTCTCCCGGGCCGCGCGCAGGGATTCCTTGAGGGAGCCCATGGTGGCGAGGACGGCGGTGGGCTCGTAGCCGCAGTGCGCCATGCAGTTCGCGCAGCGCGGGTCCTTGCCGCGGCCGTACTTGCTCCAGTCGGTGTCCTCGATCAGTTCCCGGTACGTGGGCACGTAGCCGTCGCTCATCAGATAGCAGGGGCGCTGCCAGCCGAAGAGGGAGTAATTCGGAATGGCCCAGGCCGTGCAGGGGAAATCGGCCTTTCCTTCCAGGAAGTCGAGGAAGAGGGGCGAGTGGTTGAGCCGCCAGCGCCGCCGGTTGCCGCCCGCGAAGGCCTTCTTGAAGAGTTCCCGGGTCTGTTCGACGCCGAGGAAGTGTTCCTGGTCGGGGGCCTTTTCGTAGGCGTAGGCAGGCGAGATCATCATCTCGTCCACCTGGAGGTCGTCATTGAGGTAGTTGAGTACCTCGATGATGGTCTGTGGGGTGTCCGTGTTGAAGAAGGTGGAGTTGGTGGTCACCCGGAAACCGCGCCGCTTCGCCTCCTTGATGGCCGCGACCGCCTCGTCGAAGACGCCTTCCTTGGCGACCGACTCGTCGTGGCGTTCGCGCAGGCCGTCGATGTGCACGGCGAAGGCGAAATAGGGGGAAGGGGTGAATTTCTCGATCTTCTTGCGCAGGAGCATCGCGTTGGTGCAGAGGAAGACATACTTCCGCTTGGCCACCAACTGGCGCACGATCTCGTGGATCTGCGGGTGCATCAAGGGCTCGCCGCCCGCGATGGACACCATGGGCGCACCGGACTCCAGCACGGCGCCGACCGCCTGGGCGACCGGCATGCGCTGCTTGAGCACCCCGGCCGGATGCTGGATCTTCCCGCACCCCTCACAGGCCAGGTTGCAGGCGTAGAGCGGTTCCAGCTCGACGATCAGCGGGAACTTCTCACGCTTGCGGAGCTTCTGTTCGAGCAGATAGGTCCCGACCCTGATGGTCTGGCGCAGCGGCATGGCCATCTGGCTCACCTCCTGGGGAGCAGCAAAGAACGGTGCCAGTCATAGAACGCGGGCAGTACGGCACGCAGGACACGGAAGGCCGATATTCCTCCGCGGACCGTGCCGATACGGACGAGCTCATGCTCCGGAGCGTCCACGATCACCCGGACGGCCGCAACCGGACGTCCTCCACCCGATGCGGGGCAAAAACCGCGGGTGGCGGTCCAGAGCGTGGCCGCGGACTCCATGTCGACCGCGATGGCCCCGGTGGCGCGCAGCTGGGCGCGCTCCTCCTGGCCGCGGACGACGTGGTCGGATCCGGTCAGTGCGCCGAGGTGCACGGTGCGGCCGGGGGCGGCCCGGGCCAGTGCCTCGGCGAGCAGGGCGGTGCCGGTGCAGGGGACGGTGCCGTGCGGGTCCCGGGTCTCCTCGGCGACGACCAGGTCGCCGGGGTGCATGCCGGGGACCAGCCCGGCGCAGAATCCGGTGGCGAGGACCGCGGCCCGGTCCATCCCCGGCCGCTCCAGGGCCCGGCCGACGGCCCGCTCGGCCGCGCGCGGGCCCATCCCGGTGCGCAGGAGCCCGTACGCCTCCGGTGCGCCGCGGGCCGCGCTGCGCAGGGCCGCCTGCTCGATGCGCAGGGCGCAGGCGACCAGCAGCGGGTCCGGGTTCCCGGCTCTGTCGCCTCTGGAGGCCGACATCAGGACTCCCCGGCGGAGGCGAACGGTTCCCCGTACAGGTAGCGGCCGAGCGCGGTGAGCGGGAACACCTGACGGTACAGGTGGTAATTGATGGAGAAGTCCCAGGGGAAGCCGGTCCCGGTGAACCAGGGCTCGTCCCAGGATCCGTCCCGGCCTTGCGTCCGAACGAGGTAGTCGATGCCCCGTTCGACCGCCTTGCCGTCCCGCTCGCCGGCCGAGAGCAGGGCCATCAGCGCCCACGCGGTCTGCGAGGCGGTGGATGCGCCCTTCCCGGCCCACGAGCGGTCCTGGTAGGAGCGCTGGTCCTCGCCCCACCCGCCGTCCTCGTTCTGTACGGTTTCCAGCCAGTGCACGGCCCGCCGGATCGCGGGATGCGAGGGGGCGATGCCGGCTGCGGTCAGGGCCGGCACCACCGACCCCGTGCCGTAGACGTAGTTGGTGCCCCAGCGGCCGAACCAGGCGCCGTCCGGCTCCTGTTCGGAGAGCAGCCAGGCGATGCCGCGGCGGGTGCGGGCGTCTCCGGTCCGGCCTTCGAAGGCGAGCATCTCGACCACGTGGGCGGTGACGTCGGCCGAGGGCGGGTCGATGACCTCGCCGAAGTCGCAGAAGGGCAGCCGGTTCGGGAAGGGGCTGGTGTTGTCGGCGTCGAAGGCGGCCCACGCGCCGTTCTTCGACTGCATGCCGAGGTTCCAGGAGACGCCCCGGGCGATGGCGGCCTCGACCCGGGCCGGGTCGGGGTGCTTGATGCGGCGCAGGGCGAGGACGACCTCGGCGGTGTCGTCGATGTCGGGGTAGGTGTCGTTGTGGAACTCGAACGCCCAGCCGCCGGGGGCGAGCCCGGGCCGCCGGACCGCCCAGTCCCCCCGGCGGACGATCTCCTCGCCGAGCATCCAGTCGGCGGCCTTGACCAGCGCCGGGTGGTCGGGGCGCAGGCCCGCGTCGGCGAGCGCGATCGCGGCGAGGCAGGTGTCCCAGACCGGGGACTGGCAGGCCTCGATCATGCGGGCGCCGTCCTCGCGCCACACCGCGAACCGGTCCAGGGATTCCAGGCCGGCCCGCATGACCGGATGCCCGAGGTCGTAGCCGAGCAGGTGAAGGGCGATCACGGAGTACACGGCGGGTGGCTGGATCCCGCCCCAGCAGCCGTCGTTCTCCTGGCGTTCGACGATCCAGCGGGCGGCGGTGGCCATCGCGGCCTTGCGGAGCCTGCGCGGGGCGAACCGGCGGTAGACGTGCAGGGCCTTGTCCATCCGCTGGAAGGCGCCGTCCCAACTGGCCATCGGCGCGAGCGGTTTGGCGGGGTACGGGGCCCGGGCGTCGGTGTGCAGCTCGTCCAGGGCGAAGGGCGCCGGGCGGACGGGGCGCAGCGCGGACACCACGGTGAGCGGGACGATGGTCTGCCGGGCCCAGCAGCCGAAGTCGTAGATGTTCAGGGGCACCCAGGAGGGCAGGAAGACCAGCTCGGGCGGGAGTTCGGGCAGGTGGTCCCAGCTCCACCAGCCGAAGAGGGCCAGCCAGATCCGGGTGAAGACCCGGGCGGCGGCGATCCCGCCGTTGGCCCGGATCCAGACGGACGCGCGGGCCATGTGCGGGGCGTCCGGGGCGTCCCCGGCGAGTCGCAGGGCCACGTACGCCTCGATGGTGGCGGACAGTTCGGGCGGCCCGCCGTGGAAGGTGGCCCAGGTTCCGTCTTCGCGCTGCTCCCCGCGGATGAACAGGGCGGCGGCCCGCGTGGTGGCCTCGTCGCGGATCCCGAGGAACTGCCGCAGCAGCAGGTCCTCGGCGTCCATGGTGACGTTGGTCTCCAGGTCGCCCTTCCACCACCCCGCGGCGTCCTGCCGCTCCAACAGGTACCGGGTCGCGCGCGCGGCGGCCTCCTGAACGCCGTCCAGCGGGTCGCCGTCGGGTGGTTCGGGCAGGTCCGCGGCAGCCCGCCGCGCGCCGGGGTCGCACCCGGCCGGCGATCCGGCCTCCCGGCCGGGGTCGGGCGCCGTCGCGGCGCGCCGCGCGCCGCGCTCGGCCCGCGGGCCGGTGGGCGTGCGGGCTGGGCGCCCCGGCTCGGCTGTCCGGCCGGGCGGCGGGGCGCTCCCCTGGGCGGTTTCGCTGCCAGCGCCAGCGCCCTCGGCGCTGCCGTCGGTCGTCGCTGTCATGGCTTCCCCTTCGTGCAGTCTGTCCTCTGCTGTGCTGGGGTCTGCCGTCGGTCGGCGCCGCGCCCTTCAGTCCGAAGACTCCGAGGAGTCCGAAGAGGCGGCGCCGGCCGGCGACTCGCGATTCATATCCGCTTGTGCGCGGCGTTCACCTCTTGCGTACGACGACGAAGTCGGCGAGCGCGACGAGCTGCTCGCGGACCCGCTGCGGCATCTCGACGTCGTCCAGGGCCTTGATCGCGACGGCGTGCTGCCGACGCGCCTCGTCGGCGGTCCACTGGCGGCCGCCCGCCGCCTCGATGAGCGCCGCACGGGCCGCGAACTCCTCCTCGGAGAAGTTCTCGAAGTCGTTGCTCTTGGCGTCGGCGGCGAGCAGCTGGGCCAGCTCGACCGAGGCCGGGCCGCCGGCCGCGAGGGCGGCGACGACGGGCAGGGACTTCTTGCGCTGGCGCAGGTCGCTCCAGGTCTGCTTGCCGGTGGACTCCGGGTCGCCCCAGATGCCGAGCAGGTCGTCGATGGCCTGGAAGGCGAGGCCCAGGTGGTAGCCGTACTCCTCCAGCTTGTCGGCCGTACGGTCGTCCGCACCGCCGAGCACCGCGCCGATGGAGACCGCGCAGGCGAGCAGGGCGCCGGTCTTGTTGCCCTCCATCTCCAGGCACTCCTCGACGCTGACGCGCTCGCGGTGCTCGTAGGAGATGTCCTGGGCCTGGCCGTCGATGAGCTTGCGGGTGGCGGTGGTCAGGCGGCGCGTGGCGCGGCCCGCCTCGACGGTGCCGAGTTCCAGGAGCAGCTCGTTGGCCAGGGCGAACAGCGCGTCGCCGACCAGGATGGCCTGCGCCGGGCCGTGGACCTTCCACACCGTGTCGCGGTGGCGGCGCTGCTCGTCGCCGTCCATCAGGTCGTCGTGGAGCAGCGAGAAGTTGTGGACGAGCTCGACGGCTACCGCGCCGGGGACGCCGACCTCCGCGGCGACGCCGGCGGCCTCGGCGGAGAGCAGCGCGAGGGCGGGGCGGACGGCCTTGCCGCTGTCGGCGTCCGTCGGGTTGCCCTGGGCGTCGATCCAGCCGAAGTGGTAGGCGGCGACGGTGTCCATGGGCGGCGCGAGGCGGGCCACCGCCGCGCGGAGCACGGGCGTCGACAGCGTGCGGCCGCGCTCCAGGAGGGCGAGCGTGTCCGCCTTCTCCACTCCCCCGCCGGCTGTGCCCACACTGGCATCCGTGTTCTCGACAGCCGGATTCCCCGGGTTCACTGGCTCTCCTCTGGTTCCTGTACGTGCTGTGCCGGTCGTGCTGGTGGTGATCGTCGTCATGCCGCCTCCTGCAGAGGGTGTTCGCGGGGGCGGCCGAGCGAGGCGAGTGCGGCGTGCGCCGCGCTCAGTCCGCTGCGGACGGCGCTCTCCATGGTCGCGGGCCAACCGGTGGCAGTCCACGCACCGGCCAGGTAGAGCCCCGGCGTGTCGGTCCGCGCGCCGGGGCGCAGCCGGCCGACGCCGGGGGTGGGGGCGAAGGTTGCCGTCCGCTCCCGGGTGACGAAGAAGTCCCGTACCTTGGCGCCGCGCGCGGCCGGCAGCAGCCGCTCCAGCTCGGGCAGGTACTTGGCGCGCAGGACGGAGACGGGTTCGTCGATGTCGTCCTGGGCGACGGACTGCGAGAGCGCGAGGTACTGGCCGCCGTCGGGGAGTCCGGAGGAGTCGGTGCGGTCGAAGACCCACTGCACCGGGGAGCCGAGCGCCGCGAAGAAGGGCTGCTTGAGTACCTTGCGGTCGTAGACGACGTGGACGTTGAGGATCGGCGCGGTGCCGATGTCGAGGAGCTTGTCCGGATCGGCCAGTGCCCCGGCGGGGAGCAGTCCGTGCGCCTCGCGCTGCGGGACGGCGAGGACGACGGTGCCGGCGTCGAGGGACTCGTCCTCGGTGTCGACCCGCCAGTTCCCTTCGGGCGTACGGGAGATGGCGGTGACCCGGGTGCGCAGCCCGGTCCGTACGCCGGCCGCGTCGAGGGCCTTGCGGGCGAGGGTGTCGTGCAGGTCGCCGAGCGGTACGCGGGCCCAGCCGATGTCGGCGGCGCCGTTCTCGGAGAGCAGGCCGGTCTTGAAGACCATGGCGGCCAGGCCCAGGGAGGACTGCTCGGCGGTGGCGTTGAGCGTGGCGATGCCGACGAGGTCCCACAGGGCCTCGATGGTGCGCGGGGACTGGCCGTAGCGGCCGAGCCAGGTGGCGAAGTCCAGGCCGTCGAGGGCCGGGTCGGCGGGGTCGAGGCGGCGCAGCGCGAGGGCGGCGCGGCCGACGCTCACGCGCTCGGCGAGGGACAGGTGCGGGTAGCGGGCGAGGGAGCCTGCCAGGTGCAGGGGCACGGGCAGGGCGCTGCGGCGCAGCCGGCCGAGGCGGGGGCCCGCGGGGTGCGCGACGTCGAGGACGGGTACGTCGAGCCGGTCCTGGAGGGGGGCGAGGGCGGCGCCCCCGACGCGGTCGAGGAACCAGCGGTAGGCGGTGCAGCAGCGCAGGTAGACGTGCTGGCCGTTGTCGACGGTGAGGTCGCCCCGCTTGAAGGAGAAGGCGAGCCCGCCGAGCCGCGGGCGCCCTTCGAGCAGGGTGACGCGCAGTCCGGCGTCGGCGAGTTCGAGCGCCGCGGTGACCCCGGCGAGTCCGCCGCCCACCACGACGGCGCGGTTTTCGCTGCCGCTCATGAACCCTCCCCCGTGGTGCCGTGGCTCTGCGGGCCGGTCGGTCGCCGGTGCGCGGGCGCGGCCCCCGCCTGCCCGGCGCGGCCGGAGCCCGCCGGAAGAGACGCGCCCGCCGGCGCGCTGGTTGCCCGGGCGCGGCCCGGGGCGGTCCGGCCCGCCGGGCCCGGGTGCGGCGCGGCGGACGCGCACGCCCGGAGCACGCCCGCGGCGCCGCAGGTGCCTGCGATGTCGCCCGCGCGGCGCGGGGTGGCGGCCGCGGAGGCGCCGGTCGGGGCCGGGGACAGGATGGTCGGGGGCATCAGATCCGCCTCCGGGTGGTCTGGCGGGAGATGGTTCGGGCGTCGAGGCCGGAGAGCCCGCGTACGGCGACGTACGCCTTCTCGTGCGGCGGCAGCGAGACGCGGCCCCGCAGCACGGCCTCGGGCTCCCGCTCGATGCGGTCGAGGAGGCGGCGGTAGATGCCGGCCATGGCGGCCACGCAGGCTCCGCTGCGCCGGTCGAGCATCGGCAGCAGCCGGTAGCCCTCGACGAACAGGGCCCGGGCGCGCCGGACTTCGTGGTGGACCAGCCCGGCGAAGTCGGAGCCTTCGGGGGCCCGGTCGCTGTGGAAGCCTTCCGAGCAGCCGAACTTGGCGAGGTCCTCGGCGGGCAGGTAGGTGCGCCCGTTGCCCGCGTCCTCGCGAACGTCCCGGAGGATGTTGGTGAGTTGCAGGGCGAGGCCGAGGGTGTCGGCGTACTCCCCGGCGCGGTCGGCGTCCCGCGCGCCCGCAGTGGTGCCGAACACGCCGAGCGAGAGCCGCCCGATGGCCCCTGCCACGCAGCGGCAGTAGACCTTGAGGTCGTCCCAGGTCTCGTAGGTCTCGCCGCGCACGTCCATCAGGACGCCGTCGATGAGCTCGTCGAGGCCCCCGAGCGGGATGGGGAACCGGCGCGCGGCGTGCGCGAGGGCGACGGCGACCGGGTCGGTGTCGTCCTCGTCGATCTCCTCGGCCCGGATCCGCCCGAGCAGCGCACGGGTCTCCTCCAGCCGGGCCAGCTTGGCGTCGGGTGCCAGCGTGCCGTCGCCGATGTCGTCGACGCGCCGGGAGAAGGCGTACAGCGCGGACATCGCCTGCCGCTTCTCGGTGGGCAGCAGCCGGATCCCGTAGGCGAAGTTGCGTGCCTGCGATCCGGTGACGGCCTCGCAGTAGCCGTACGCCGCCAGGACCGGTGCGGACACGTGTGTGGGGCCCTCCACCGGGCTCACCCCTTTCTCGGCGCTGTGCGCAGGACGGCGGCCACCTCGCGGAGCAGGCCGCTCCTGGTGGGCTTGGGCGGGCCGGGAAGTACGTCGAAGCCGGCGGCGGTGACGGCTCGCAGGGCTGCGCGCCCCCCTCCCACGAAGCCCGCGAGGAGCAACCGGAGTCTGCCGTGCACGCTACCCACGAGCGGGGTGCCTTCATTCAGGAGCTCGCGTGCGCGTTCGGCTTCGAAGGCGACCAGGGCGCGTACGGACGCGCCGGCGCTCGGCGCCTTGAGGTCGGCCTCGGCCACATGGAAGCGCCGCATGTCCTCGGCGGGCAGGTAGATCCGGTCGCGGCCGAGGTCCTCGGCGACGTCCTGGAGGTGTTCGGCGATCTGCAGGGCGGTGCAGACGGCGTCGGAGCGGCGGATCCGCTCGGGGGTGCTGGTGCCGGTGAGCGACAGCACGAGCCGGCCCACGGGGTTGGCGGAGAGCTCGCAGTAGGCGAGGAGGTCCGCGTACGTCCCGTAGCGCGCGACCCGCTGGTCCTGGCGGTTGGCCTCGATCAGTCCGAGGAACGGCTCGGGGGTCAGCCCGTGGTCGCGGACGACGGGCTGCAGGGCGAGGAGCAGGGGGTGGCGCGGCGGGCCGTCGGTGCCGCCGAACACGCGCAGCAGGTCGGCCTCGAAGGCGTCGAGCATGGCGAGCCGGTCGTCGACGGCGGCCGGGTCGAGGCCGAGGAGGACGGCGTCGCGGCCGCCGGGGGCGAGGTCGCCGTCGCCGATGTCGTCGACGAGGCGGGCGTAGCCGTAGACCGCCGTCAGGCCGTCCCGCCAGGCGCGGGGCAGGAAGGCGGGGGCGACGGGGAAGTTCTCCGCCGCGGCCTTGTCGAGGGTGGCGCGCGCGTGGGCCGTGTCGGACTGGGGACGGATGCCGTGCCCCGGGGTCACCGCCCGCCGCCCGGGGCGGGGACGGCCGTAATGCCTGGGGGCCGGAGAATTCCCGTAGCCATTGCCGTCACATCTCCCGTTCTACACTGCTGACCCAATACATCCTATTTCGGACACGCCGCCGGGCTTTTGCCGGGGTGCTCCCAGGGCCGTTCACCTGCGGGGAATCGTCCCCTCTTGCCGCGATTCAGGACCGCTTCAGCTTACGCTGTACAACGCCGCGGAGGCCTCTCGGGTATTCGCTCCGCCACCTCATGTCGCCGGGCATGTCGCCGGGCATGTCGCCGGCGGAAGCGGCGGGGACACGCCGAGGCCCCCGCCGCGCGGAGCGGCGGGGGCCTCGGGCGGTCCGCCCGGGCACGGCCCGGGGACGGCGCGGCGGCTGTCAGCCGTTGGTCGCCTTCTCGTATGCCGAGACGACTTCCTCCGTGGGCCCGTCCATCAGGAGCTCGCCCTTCTCCAGCCACAGCACCCGGTCGCAGGTGTCGCGGATGGACTTGTTGTTGTGGCTCACCAGGAAGACCGTGCCGGCCTTCTCCCGCAGTTCGCGGATGCGGTTCTCCGAGCGCACCTGGAAGCTGCGGTCGCCGGTGGCCAGGGCCTCGTCGATCATCAGGACGTCGTGGTCCTTGGCCGCCGCGATGGAGAAGCGCAGGCGCGCCGCCATGCCGGAGGAGTAGGTCCGCATCGGCAGGGAGATGAAGTCGCCCTTCTCGTTGATGCCGGAGAAGTCGACGATGTCCTGGTAGCGCTCCTTGATCTGCTCGCGGCTCATGCCCATCGCGAGACCGCCCAGGACGATGTTGCGCTCACCGGTGAGGTCGTTCATGAGCGCCGCGTTCACACCGAGCAGCGAGGGCTGGCCGTCGGTGTAGACCTTGCCCTCCTCGCAGGGCAGCAGGCCGGCGATGGCGCGCAGCAGGGTGGACTTGCCGGAGCCGTTGGAGCCGATGAGGCCGATGGCCTCGCCGCGGTACGCCGTGAAGGAGACCCCGCGCACGGCGTGGACCCGGCGGACGCCGGGGGCGTCGCCCTTGCCCCGGCGGATTATCTTGCTCAGCGCCGCGGTGGCGCTGCCCTTGCCGGAGCTGCCGGTGTTGACGCGGTAGACGATGTGCACGTCGTCGGCGATGACGGTGGGGACGCGCCCCTGGGTGTTCTCAGCCACGGCCGTAACGCTCCTCAGCCTTCCAGAAGTACACGAAACCGCCGAAGCCGAACAGGACGGCCCAGCCGACGGCGAAGGCCCACACGTGCGGCGGAAGGTTGCTCGCACCGTAGTTGTCGATCAGCGCGAACCGGATCAGGTCCATGTAGATCGACGCGGGGTTCCACTGGAGCACGTCGGCGATCCACGCGGGCTTGTCCTTGAGCATCTCGCTGATCGAGAACATGACGCCCGAGGCGTACATCCACGTACGCGTGACGAAGGGCATCAGCTGCGCGAGGTCGGGGGTCTTGGAGCCCATCCGCGCGAAGATCAGCGCGAGGCCGGTGTTGAAGAGGAACTGCAGCACCAGGCAGGGGAGCACCAGCAGCCACGACAGCCGCGGGTAGTTCCCGAAGGACACCACGACGATGACGACGACGATCATCGAGTAGAGCAGCTGCTGGAGCTGCTGCATCGAGAAGGAGATCGGCAGCGACGCCCGCGGGAAGTGCAGGGCGCGGACCAGTCCGAGGTTGGCCGGAATGGCCCGGACGCCCGCCATCAGCGAGCTCTGGGTGAAGGTGAAGACGAAGATGCCGACCACCAGGAAGGGGATGTAGACCCCCTTCTCCATGCCCCGGCCCGCGTTCAGGATCAGGCCGAAGATCAGGTAGTACACGAGGGCGTTCAGCAGCGGCGTCGCCACCTGCCAGACCTGGCCGAGCTTGGCCTGGCTGTACTGCGCGACCAGCTTGGCCCGGGAGAAGGCCATGATGAAGTGGCGCCGGCCCCAGAGCTGCCGCACGTACTCGCCCAGACCGGGCCGCGCGCCGCTCACGGAGAGGCCGTACTTCCTGGCGAGCTCCGGGGCGCTCAGCCCGGCGTCTGCGGACGGCGGCCTGCTCGTGGCAAGTGCGCCATCGTGGGTTGTGTCACTCACAAGTTGAAACTTTCGTCTTCAAGATGCGGCAGGAAGGGCATCAGGCTGGTGGCGCGAGGCCCGTGATCGCGCCATGTTGCCAGACGCGGGCTCGTCAGATGACAGGTGGTCGGCCCAGTCGGGTCAACCGCCAGACCGTACGCCATCTCATCGGGCGGCGGGGACCGCAGGGAGTGGTCCATCCCTCCCTGAATCCGCCGAACCAGGCCTTGAGCGCCGGTACGGAAGGCCTGCGCAGGAGCGTCAGCAGGAGCCAGACGCCCAGGTAGACCGGCACCAGCGGAGCGGGCAGGTTGCGGCGGGCGAGCCACACCCGGTTACGGGCCACCATACGGTGGTAGACCGCGTGCCGGGAGGGGGCGGTCGTCGGGTGCAGCAGCACCATGTCCGCCCGGTAGTCAATCGACCACCCGGCGTCGAGCGCCCGCCAGGCCAGGTCGGTCTCCTCGTGGGCGTAGAAGAACTCCGCCGGCAAGGCTCCGACCTGCTCGAACACCGTCGTGCGGACGGCGTTGGCGCCGCCCAGGAAGGTGGTCACGCGGGAGGAGCGCATCGGGTCCGAGGCGCGCAGCCGCGGCACGTGCCGGCGCTGGGTCTCGCCGGTCTCCGGATCCGCGATCCGGAAGCTGATGATCCCCAGCCCCGGGTCCTCGGTGAAGGCCTGGCGGCACAGCTCGGCGGTGTCGGTGCGCTCCAGCAGCCCGTCGTCGTCCAGGAAGAGCAGGACGTCCACCTCGCGGCCGCCGGGGCCGAAGGCCTCGAGGCCGACGTTGCGGCCGCCCGGGATGCCCAGGTTCTCGGGCAGCGACACGGTGCGTACGCCCTCGGGGAGTCCGGTGACCTCGACGCCCTGGCCCACGACGACCACCTCGACGGGGTCGCCCTGCTGGCGGGCGACCGAGTCGAGGAGCGCCTTGAGGTCGTCGGGCCGGTTGCCCATGGTGATGATCACGGCGCCCAGCCGCATCGGGGCGGTCACTTGAGCCTGCTGGAGGCCAGGACCGACACCAGGTGCAGCAGCGTCTGGAGCAGCGCGATGCCCGCCAGCACGGCGACGCCGAGCCGGGAGAAGTACAGGTCGCCGCGGAGCTGGTCCAGGACGGCCAGCACCAGGATGAGCAGGGAGGCCTCGATGCCGAGGATCAGGCGGTGGAACTTCAGCGCGGCGGCGGCCCGGCGGGCGAGCGCCATGCCGGACGAGCGCGGCTCGGACGCGGACTCCTTGACCGGCTCCTTGCCGACCTGGTGCCGGGCGACGCCGACCAGGTCGGTCTCGGCCTTGATCAGGATCGCGCCGAGCGCCGCGAGGGTGCCCAGGAAGGCCCACAGCCAGTCGATCCGGCCGCCGCCCCACAGGTCGGCGGCGCGCAGGCCGAAGCCGACCAGGACCGCCGCGTCGCACAGGTACGCGCCGACCCGGTCCAGGTACACACCGGAAAGCGAGAACTGCTTCTTCCAGCGGGCGACCTCCCCGTCGACGCAGTCGAGCAGCAGGTACATCTGCACCGCCACCACGCCGAGGACGGCGCCCCAGACGCCCGGCACCAGCAGGGCCGGGGCGGCGAGCACGCCGGCGAGGGTCATCACGTAGGTCAGCTGGTTCGGCGTGACCTTGGTGGTGACCAGGAGGCGGGTGATGCGCAGGGAGATCTCGCGCATGTAGAGGCGCCCGCCCCAGTGCTCGCCGCTGCGCCGGTCCTTGACGCCCGGCGGGTGGACGACGGGCCGGAGTTCAGCTACGGATGGTCTGGGCATAGTCGGCGTATGCGTCCCTGATCTCGGCGGCGGACAGGTTGAGGTGCTCCAGGATCGTGAAGCGTCCCGGGCGGGTCTGCGGGGCGTACTCGACGGCCGTGACGAACTCGTCGACGCTGAACCCGATCTCCTCGGGCAGCACCGGCAGGCCGTGCCGGCGCAGCACCTCGGCGAAGAGCCCGGCCTGCTGCTCGGCCCCCCGCAGGTGCATCGCGAAGGCGGCGCCGATGCCGACCTGCTCGCCGTGGAGCGCGGAGCGCCCGGGGTAGAGCAGGTCGAAGGCGTGGCTGATCTCGTGGCAGGCGCCGGACGAGGGCCGGGTGTCACCGCTGATCGACATGGCGATGCCGGAGAGCACCAGGCCCTCGGACAGCACGGTGAGGAACTCGTCATCGCCGCAGCCGCCGGGGTGGCGCAGCACGGACTCGCCCGCCGTACGGGCCATGGCGGCGGCCAGGCCGTCGACGGGCTCGCCGTTGATCTGGTGGGAGAGCTCCCAGTCGGCGATGGCCGAGATGTTGGAGATCGCGTCGCCGATGCCGGCGCGGACGAACCGCACCGGGGCTTCCTTGATCACGTCGAGGTCGATGACCATGGCGATCGGCGTCGGGACGCCGTAGGAGCCGCGTCCGTTGTCGTTGTCCAGGATGGACACCGGCGAACAGATGCCGTCGTGCGAGAGGTTGGTGGCGACGGCCACTATGGGCAGTCCGACCCGCGCCGCGGCGTACTTCGCCACGTCGATGATCTTGCCGCCGCCCAGGCCCACGACGGCGTCGTAGCGGCGGCCCTTTATGTCGTCGGCCAGCTTGACCGCGGAGTCGATGGTGCCGTCGACGACCGGGTACCAGTCGGCGTTCGGCAGTACGGGCTCCAGCTTGGCGCGCAGCGCGACGCCGGAGCCGCCGCTGATCGCGATCGCGAGCGTGCCGGACGCGGAGATCCGCTGGTCGGCGAGGATGCCGTCCAGCTTGTCCATCGCCCCGCAGCTGATGTCGACGACGACCGGCGAGGGGATGAGCCTCGTCAGTACTGGCATGCGATCGTCCGGCCCTTGGCGAGGTCGTCGTGGTTGTCGATCTCGACCCACCTGACGTCGCCGATGGGGGCCACGTCGATGGTGAAGCCGTCGTTGACGAGCTGCTGGTAGCCGTCCTCGTAGTAGAGGTCGGGGTCGCGCTCGAAGGTGGTCTTCAGGGCCTCGGCGAGCTGCTCGGCCGCCTCGGGCTCGATGAGGGTGACACCGATGTACTCGCCGGTGGCGTCGGCCGGGTCCATCAGCTTGGTGATCTTCCGGACACCCTGTCCGTCGGCGGTGACGACCTTCATCTCCTCGTCGGCCAGGTTCTTGACCGTGTCGAGGGCGAGGATGATCTTCTGGCCGTTGCCGCGGGCGGCGAGCAGGGTCTTCTCGACGGAGACCGGGTGGACGGTGTCGCCGTTGGCGAGGATCACACCCTGCCCCAGGACGTCACGCGCGCACCACAGGGAGTAGGCGTTGTTCCACTCCTCGGCCTTGTCGTTGTCGATCAGGGTGATCTTGACGCCGTACTTGGCCTCCAGCGCCTCGCGGCGCTCGTACACGGCCTCCTTGCGGTAGCCGACGACGATGGCGACCTCGGTGAGGCCGACCTCGGCGAAGTTGCCGAGCGTCAGGTCGAGGACCGTGAGGCTCTCCTCCTGGCCCTCGGGACCGACGGGCACGAGGGCCTTGGGCAGGGTGTCGGTGTAGGGACGCAGACGGCGTCCGGCACCGGCCGCGAGTACAAGGCCGATCATGCTGGTTCTCCTTCGTCATGTACGGCGGGTGCTCCGGAGGAGACCCAGAAGCGGATGCTCTCCACGAGCACCACCAGTGCCACGAACACGGCCATGGCCGTGAGCGCGACGGGGAACGCGTCCCGGGGGAGGACAACGGCCAGGACCACGGTCAGCAGGACCCTGCCCTCGTGGCCGCCGATCGTCCGCACCAGCCAGTGCGGGGGCGCGCCCGAGCCACCGCGGATGCGGTAGACCGTGTCGTAGTGATGGTAGGCGACGGCCGCGACCAGTCCGAATGCCGCGGGAAGGGCCCTTGCGGCGTCCGCCTTGGCAGCGAGGATCAGTACGGTGCCGTACTCGGCGGCGCGGAACAGCGGCGGCAGCAGCCAGTCCAGGGGAGCCTTCAGCGGCTGCGCCACGGCAGCCCCGGCGGCCAGCGCGTACAGGCCTGCGAAGGCGATCAGCCAAGAGGCGGCGAACGGCATCGTGTAGGCGGCGGCCAGCAGCATGACGGTGGCGCCCACCCCACTCGCCATGAACGTGGGCGCGGTGTACGTGGGCAGCCTGCGCAGCGCCCCGGCGATCAGCTCGCCCACCGGGCCGGTGTCGGCCAGGTCTGCGAGCGCTCGGGCGGCCCTGTCGGTGCGCTTGGCCTTGCGGGTGAGCGAGCGCAGGACGCGGCCCGCGGTGGTGTAGAGCGCGCCGAAGGCGCAGCCGATCAGGAGGGCGTAGAAGACGATCCGGGGGGTGGTCGCGGCGGTGAGCACCGCGATCATGGCCCAGCGCTCGCCGATCGGGAGGATGATCATGCGCCGGACCCATACCGTCCAGCCGACGCTGTCGAGCCGGTCGGACAGGGCGGCCGTGGGGCTCGTGTTCGCAGTGGCGTCGTGGTTGGCCTCGTTGAACGAGAAGTCGACGACGTGCCGGCAGGTCATGAGGATCATCGCGCCGAGCGCGAGGGCCCACACGTCGTCGCCGCCCCGGGCGGCGCCGAGCGCGAGGCCCGCGTAGAAGGAGTACTCCTTCGCGCGGTCGAAGGTCGCGTCGAGCCAGGCGCCCATCGTCGAGTACTGGAGCGAGTAGCGGGCCAGCTGCCCGTCGGTGCAGTCCAGCACGAAGGAGACGAGGAGCAGCACGCCCGCGGCGACGTAGCCCCAGCGCTCGCCGGTGGCGGCGCAGCCGGCCGCGATCAGCGCGGTGATCAGCGAGGCGGTGGTGACCTGGTTCGGGGTCAGGCCGCGGCGCGCGCACCAGCGGGCGATGTAGCGCGAGTACGGGCTGATGAAGAAGGTCGTGAAGAAGCCGTCGCGGGACTTCACGGCGGTCCGCAGGCGTACGGCCTCGTCGTCGACGGCGGCGACGGCGGCGGTCGCCGCGCGGTGCTCCGCGTCGGTGGCCGGGACGGCGGCGACGAGCGTGCCGAGCTCCGGCCGCTGGACGGCGGTCCCGGCGGCCTCCACCTCGGCGGCGAGCAGGTCGGGGTACGGCAGCGGGCCGTGGCCGACGGTCGCGGCGGCCTTGTCCAGGGCGGCCCGGGCGGCCGGCTGCACGGTGACGGCGCCGGTGACGGCGCAGGCGTCGAAGCGGGGGTCGGTCAGCGCGAGGCGCAGGGCGTGCCGGTGTCCGACGAAGGCGCTGTCCACGACGGCCACCCGCTGGTCCGCGGGTACGGCGCCCAGCACGGCGGCGACGTCCTCGGGGGCCGCGGCGGGGCGGACCTCGAAGCCGAGGGAGCGCAGCTCGTCCGCGAGCGGTGATCCGGGGACCGGCAGGCCGGTGAGGATGACGGTCGGCAGACGAACTCACTCCTTGTAACGGGCGCCTCGGGGGGCGGCGGCACGTCGGCAGAGGCTATCGGATGAATGGAAGCGGGGGTTCACCGCCCGTTTACACCCCGATAAGCCGTACGTCCCGGGGCTCCGGGCCCTGCCGGGTCATCATTGACGATCACCGCGCGGTACCACAAACGGCGTCGGTGTTACGGTGGACACGCCCCTGATCGAGTCGAGTGGAAAGAGGTGGGTTGATGACCGTCGCAGTGGTCGCGGCCATGCGCAGCGAACTCCGGTGCATCCCCCCTCTCCTCCGGGCATCCGGCCAGGCCTGATCATCCGCTGATCCGCCTTGTCGGCCGGGGCCCCCGTTCTCAAGGGTTCACGTTGACCGACACCACCCACACCACCACCGACACCGGCACCATCACCGACGCCGCCTTCCGGGAGGCATTCTTCGAGCTGCACCGCGGCCTGCCCCGGCAGGCTCCCGGTTCCGACGCGAGCACCCGCCACCTGCTGTCCCTGTGCGGACCGCTCCCCGAGCGGCCGCGCGTCCTCGACCTGGGCTGCGGTCCGGGCCGCAGCACCCTGCTCCTCGCCGCCGAGGCGGGCGGGGCCGGCGGGGCCGGCGGGGCCGAGGTGACCGCCGTCGACCTCCACCGCCCCTTCCTCGATGAGCTCCGTACGGCCGCCGGGGCCCGCGGGCTCGCCGACCGCGTCCACCCCGTAGAGGGGGACATGGGCGCGCTCCCCTTCGAGGACGGCTCCTTCGACCTCGTCTGGGCGGAGGGCTCCGCCTACTGCATCGGCTTCGACACCGCCCTCGCGCGGTGGAAGCGGCTGCTGGCCCCGGGCGGCACCCTCGTGCTGACCGAATGCCAGTGGACCGTCGCGGAGCCGTCCGCCGGGGCGCGTGGCTTCTGGGACGGGGAGTACCCGCTGCGCTCCACCGCGCGGAACCTCGCGGCCGCCCGGGCCGCCGGGTACGGGGTGCTCGGCGTACACCAGCTGCCCGACTCCGACTGGGCCGAGTACTACGGCCCGCTCGCCGAGCGGGCCCGGGCCGCCGAGCCCTCGACCCCCGCGATGGCGGCCGCGCTGGCCGCCACGCGCGAGGAGCTCGACGTACGGGCGCGCCACGGGCACGAGTACGGGTACATGGGCTACGTCCTGCGTCCGTTCGGGGTCTGACGCCGGAGTCGGAGGACTCGATGTGATCTGCCCCTCGCCGCTTACCACGCGGCGGGGGGGCAGACATGCGCGGAACTCGTAAGTGCGGGCAAGCCTCTTTTGTACGGCAGACTGAAGGCCGAAGTCCGAAGCGAAGGATGGGTATGCCGACCACACCAGCCACCGCCGCGAACAGCGCGTCCACCGGCACCGGGACCCAAGAATCGATCATGCTCGAACTGGTCGACGAGTCCGGGAACACCATCGGCACGGCGGAGAAGCTCTCCGCCCATCAGGCGCCCGGGCAGCTGCACCGGGCGTTCTCCGTGTTCCTCTTCGACGAGCAGGGGCGCCTGCTGCTCCAGCAGCGGGCGCTCGGGAAGTACCACTCCCCCGGCGTCTGGTCGAACACGTGCTGCGGTCACCCCTATCCCGGGGAGTCCCCGTTCGCGGCCGCGGCCCGGCGGACCTACGAGGAGTTGGGGCTGTCCCCCTCGCTGCTGGCGGAGGCGGGGACCGTGCGCTACAACCACCCGGACCCCGCGTCGGGTCTCGTGGAGCAGGAGTTCAACCACCTTTTCGTGGGACTCGCGCAGGCGGCTCTGCGGCCGGATCCGGAGGAGATCGCGGACACCGCCTTCGTCACCGCCGAGGAGCTGGCGAAGCGGCACGCCGAAGCGCCCTTCTCCGCCTGGTTCATGACCGTGCTCGACGCGGCGCGGCCCGCGATCCGCGAGCTGACGGGTGACGCGGCCGGCTGGTAGCCGTTGTCGTCGCCGTCCCCCCGCGTCGTTCAGAGCGCGGGGGTGGCGGGGGCCGGTGCGGTGAGCGGCAGCGCCGCCCAGATGACCTTGCCGCCCGTCGAGGTGTGCTCGACGTCGCAGACCCCGCCGGCCTCCAGCGTGACCTCCCGTACGAGGAGCAGCCCGCGGCCGCCGGTCTGGCCGAAATCGGCCTCCAGCGCCTTGGGGCGGTACGGATGGTTGTCCTCGACGGCCACCCGTACCCACTCGCGGCCGATCGCGACCTCGACGGCGACCTCCGGCGAGAGCAGGGCGGCGTGCCGGACGGAGTTCGTCACCAGTTCGGAGACGATCAGCAGCAGGGAGTACACGAGGTCCTGGTGGGCCGGCACCCCCTGACGCCCGAGCAGGTCCCGGACCGCGCGACGCGCCTGCGGAACGGATTCTTCTACCGCGGGAGCGGTGAACCGCCACACTCCCTCGTACGCGAGGGGGTCGGCCGGAGCCTGCGGCTCCCCCTCCCTGGCTGGCGGGACGCTCCCGCTGACATCCATCTTCCGTCCCCCGTCTTCACGCTCGATCGTCTCCACGCCTCCAGAGTGGGGAACAGGCTGGTCCGGACCGAACCGCTGACCAGAAGTCAGCGTCAATCGGACACTTTCTGACCACTGGCGTATGACAGAGTCAGTTGTTCGACTGTTCCTGATCTTCCGTGGGGCGCTTCCCGGCCGCCTGGCGCACATCGTCCGCCGCCCCCGGAACAGGCTCCGCCTCGTCGTCCCTGACCAACCCCAGGATGCGCCGGGCGCCCATGCCCAGGGCCACCAGGCTCAGCCCGTCGAACAGGAGGGCGAGGGAGAAGAAGGTTCCGATCACGTACAGGCTGCTGCCGGGCCAGCTCGCCAGGATGAGTATGCCCAGCAGGATGCCGAAGGCGCCCTGGACGAGCGAGATCCCGAAGTTCGGGCCGCGCACCACCAGGGAGCCGGCCAGCCGGAACACCCCTCCGGTCAGGAAGAGCAGCGCGGCGAACATGGTCAGGGCCTCGGCGCTCGCCTCCGGGCGGCGCAGGATCACGAAACCGGCCGCCAGATTGATCGCGGCGACGATGACGGCGAGCCAGAAGTAGTTGCTCTTGCGGGACTGCACGGCGTGCAGCAGACCCACGACGCCGCCGACCAGCAGCAGCCAGCCGAAGAGGAACATCGAGGTCAGAGTGGCCACGCCGGCGTAGACCAGGCCGACCAGTCCCGCCAGTACGAGAATCACCCCGAGCAGGGCCAGCAGCCCGAAACTGCGGCTGAGCTGCTTCTTCTCCCGCTGCGGTTCGCGGCCCTTGGCGTCCTTCGGGTCGGTACGGTCCGCACCCATGAGCGTGCCACCTCCTCGCACCCCCCGGACGTACTCGCCTCGGTCCCTCTTGATCATAGGATCGGCTGCCCGGGATAGCATCCGGCGCATGGACGCAGCCCGGGACGCAGCCCTCCTGCACACGGTCTCCGACGGGGTCGCCACCGTCGTCATCTCGCACCCCGCCAAGCGCAACGCCATGACGGCCGCCATGTGGCGCTCGCTCCCCGGGCTGCTGGCGGGCCTGGCGGACGATCCCGCCGTACGGGTGCTCGTGCTGACCGGGGCGGGACCGACCTTCTGCGCGGGGGCCGACATCTCCTCCATCGGCGGTGACGACGACCCCCAGGCACTGGCCGTGGCGGCGGAGGAGGCGCTGGCCGCCTTCCCCAAGCCGACGCTGGCGGCGATCCGGGGCTTCTGCGTGGGCGGCGGCAGCCAGCTGGCGGCCGCGTGCGATCTGCGGTTCGCGGAGGAGGGGGCGTCGTTCGGGGTGACCCCGGCGAAGCTGGGCATCGTCTACCCGGCGTCCTCCACCCGGCGGCTGGCCTCGGTGGTCGGCCCGGCATGGGCCAAGTACCTGCTGTTCTCCGCCGAGTTGATCGGGACGGACGCGGCGCTGCGCGCCGGGTTCCTGAACGAGCTGCTGCCGGCCGGCCAACTGGACAAGCGGGTGGCCGAGTTCGTACGCGTACTCGTATCCCGGTCGCAGCTCACCCAGGCGGCGGCGAAGGAGTTCGCGGACGGCCGGACGGACCGGGACGCGTACTGGACGGCCCAGGCGGCCGGAAGCGGCGACACCGCGGAGGGGGTCGCCGCCTTCCTGGAACACCGGGCGCCCGCGTTCACCTGGACCCTGCCTACTGGAGGATGAACCGGCTCTTGCCGCGCCACTCCTCGACGATGTCGGCCGGGGCCTTGGCGGGCGAGCCCGCGTCGTAGGGCGGCTGGGGGTCGTACTCGGTCAGCAGCTGAACGGACTGGGCCAGCCGGTCCCCGCCGATCCGGCCGAGCAGGGTCAAGCCCATGTCGATGCCGGAGGACACCCCGGCGGCGGTCACGTACTTGCCGTCGGTGACGACCCGCTCCCCGGTGGGTTCGGCCCCGTACTTCGGGAGCTGGTCGAGGGCCAGCCAGTGGGAGGTGGCCCGCCTCCCGCGGAGCAGGCCGGCTGCGGCCAGCAGCAGCGAGCCGGTGCACACGGAGGTGGTCCAGGTGCTGGTGGTGTCGGCGGTCCGCAGCCAGTCGAGGAGGACCTCGTTCTCCATCTGGTCGCTCTGCCCGGGGCCGCCGGGCACCAGGATGACGTCGGGGTTCGGCACGTCGCCGAGCGCCTTGTCCGCGACGAGCGCGAGCGACCCGGAGTCGTTGCGCACGGGCCCGGGCCGCTCGGCGACGAAGACGGTCTCCGCCCCGGGCAGCCGGCCGAGGGTGTCGTAGGGCCCGACGGCGTCGAGCGCGGTGAAACGGTCGTAGAGCAGTACGGCGATCTGCATGACTCCTCCTGCGGAGCGTCTTGCCTCCCGGCGGGGGGGCGGATGGTCTGGGGCGAAGCCCGGGTCTTTCGGGCGCAGCCCGAGGGGCGGGCGGCGGGGTAATCCAGCCCCGCCGGCGTTTGAGGCGCGGGGTCTGGGGCGGAGCCCCAGGAAGCGGCGCCGCACCCAGCAGGCGGCGGACCGGACCGGCGGTCAGGGGCCGAAGCGACGGCGGTATTCGGCCGGGGATTGGCCCAGGGTTTTGACGAAGGCGCGGCGGAGGGCCTCCGGGGTGCCGTAGCCGCAGGCACGGGAGATCTGCGCGACCCCCTCGCCGCTGTCCTCCAGAAGGCGCCGGGCGTGCTCCACGCGGACCCGCTCCACGTAGCGGCCCGGCGTCACCCCCGTCTCCGACTGGAAGGCACGGGCGAAGTGCCGCGGGGAGAGCCGCGCCCGCGCGGCCAGGGCCTCCACGCTGAGGTCCCCGTCCGGGTGCTCCGTGATCCACTGCTGCACGTCCCGCAGCGGCTCCCGCCGCGCGGTCTGCGCCTCCAGCTGCGCGCTGAACTGCGCCTGGTTTCCGGGCCGCCGCAGGAACACCACCAGGTGCCGGGCGATCGTCAGCGCCACGTCCCGCCCGTGGTCCTCCTCCACCAGCGCCAGCGCGAGGTCGATCCCCGCCGTGACCCCGGCCGAGGTGGAGACCCGCCCGTCCCGCACGTAGATCGGGTCCGGCTCGACCACCACCGCCGGGTAGTCCCGCGCCATCCGCTCGCACGCGTTCCAGTGCGTCGTCGCCCGCCGCCCGTCCAGTAGCCCGGCCTCCGCCAGCAGCAGCCCTCCCGTGCACACGGACACCAACCGCTCCGCCCCACCCCCGTGGGCGCGCAGCCAGTCGACGAGCCGGGGCTCGAAGTCGGCCGTGTACCGGCCCCCGGGCACCAGCAGCGTGGTCCCGGCCCCGGGTCGGGCACTCTCCAGGTCCCCGTCCGGCATCAGCGTGAGCCCGCTGTTCGTCCGGACCGGCGCGCCCCCGAGGGACACCGTCCGGATCTCGTACCCCGACACCCCGGGGAACCGGGCCGCTCCGGCGAACACCTCCACCGGCCCGGTCACGTCCAGGCTCTGCACCCCGTCGTAGAGGACGACGAGCACGTTTCGCAACGACATGGCCTCATGGTGTGACGCGGACCCCGATGGCTGCAATGACGTGCTTCCCACCTTTACGGCCATGCCCCCCGGCGCGGATAGGATCGGCGGACCATGACTGCAACCCTCGTCGCCAAAAAGCTCACCGCCGCGCACGGTGAGCGCACGCTGTTCGCCGATCTCGACCTCGTCGTCGCTCCCGGCGACGTCATCGGCCTCGTCGGCGTCAACGGCGCCGGGAAGTCCACCCTGCTGCGCCTGCTGGCCGGGCTGGACACCCCCGAGACCGGTGAGCTGCGGCTCTCCCCGCCCACCGCCGCCGTCGGCCACCTCCCGCAGGAGCCGGAGCGCCGGCCCGCCGAGTCGGTACGGGAGTTCCTGGCCCGGCGTACGGGCGTGGCGGCCGCGCAGGCGGCCCTCGACGAGGCGACGCAGGGCCTGGTGGACGGCACGCCGGGCGCGGACGACGCGTACGCGACGGCGCTGGACCAGTGGCTGAACCTCGGCGGCGCCGACCTCGACGAGCGGGCCGAGGAGGTGGCCGCCGAGCTCGGCCTCACCGTCGGCCTGGACCTCCCCATGACGGCGCTCTCCGGCGGCCAGGCGGCACGCGCGGGCCTCGCCTCGCTGCTCCTGTCCCGCTACGACGTCTTCCTGCTCGACGAGCCCACCAACGACCTGGACCTGGACGGTCTGGAGCGGCTGGAGCAGTTCGTCAAGGGGCTGCGCGCGGGCACGGTCGTGATCAGCCACGACCGCGAGTTCCTGACCAGGACGGTCACCAAGGTCCTCGAACTGGACCTGGCCCAGCAGCAGATCAACCTCTACGGCGGCGGCTACGACTCCTACCTGGAGGAGCGGGCCCGGGCCCGCAGCCACGCCCGCGAGGAGTACGAGGAGTACGCGGACAAGAAGGCCGCCCTCGAAGGCCGGGCGCAGATGCAGCGCAACTGGATGGACAAGGGCGTCCGCAACGCCCGCCGCAAGGCGAGCGACAACGACAAGATCGGCAAGGCGCTGCGCGGCGAGTCGAGCGAGAAGCAGGCCGCGAAGGCCCGCCAGACGCAGCGGGCGATCGAGCGGCTGGAGGTCGTCGACGAGCCGCGCAAGGAGTGGGAACTGCGCATGGAGATCGCGGCGGCCCCGCGCTCCGGCTCGGTGGTCGCCACCCTGCGCGAGGCGGCGGTCAAGCGCGGGGACTTCGTGTTCGGCCCGGCCGGCCTGCAGATCGACTGGGCCGACCGGGTGGCGATCACCGGGGCCAACGGCGCCGGCAAGTCGACTCTCCTGGCAGTCCTGCTCGGCCGGCTGCAGCCGGACTCCGGCTCCGCCACCCTCGGCTCCGGGGTCCTGATCGGCGAGGTGGACCAGGCCCGCGGCCTCTTCCTCGGCGACGAACCGCTGCTGGAGGCCTTCTGCGCGGCGGTCCCGGACACCGAACCGGCCGAGGTCCGCACCCTGCTGGCCAAGTTCGGCCTCAAGGCGGCCCACGTCCTGCGCCCGGCGGCCACGCTCTCCCCCGGCGAGCGCACCCGCGCCGCCCTGGCGCTGCTCCAGGGCCGCGGGGTGAACCTGCTGGTCCTGGACGAGCCCACGAACCACCTGGACCTCCCGGCCATCGAACAGCTGGAGTCCGCCCTGGACGCGTACGAGGGCACGCTGCTCCTGGTCACCCACGACCGCCGCATGCTGGACGCCGTCTCGGTGACCCGCCGCCTCCGGGTCGCGGACGGCAAGGTGACCGAGCTCTAGGTGTATTGGCCACGGGGGCACGTCTCAAGGTGCCACAGGGCTCGAACGCGACTAGCCTTGGTGATTGAGAGCCGCAACCGCGGAGCACGCCCCCCATGGTCGGAGTTCCGCGCCGCCAGGGTGGACCCCCTGACGCGTGCCTGCTTCTGAACCGTGTGGCGGCCTGAGGCCCCCTGTGGCCGGACATCGTGCTCCCGCATTTCCCGCGGCCCTGTATCCGATCCGCGCTGCGCATTTTGATTCTGCGGCTGCGGTTCCGCCCCTCTCATGCCTCGAAGAGGTGCGAGCGGGTGGAAGGAAAGGGAATTTCTCATGCGTGCACTGAGAGCGAAGCGCCTCTTCGTGGTCTCCGCCGCCGGTCTCCTGATGGCCGGTGGAGCCGCGCTCGGCACCGCGGGGACCGCCTCCGCGGCGACCCCGACCCAATCCGTCAGTTACGTCACCGGCGGTGGCTGGGACGACGATGACGACGACGGCGGCTGGCACAACAGCGGTTGGCGTCACGGCGGCTGGGACGACGATGACGACAACGGTTACGGAGGACACGGTTGGGGCGGTCACGGCTACGGCCGAGGAGGACACGGAGGATACGGAGGGCACGGCGACTGCTGATCCGTCCCCTTCACAGCACACCGTGCGCGGACCGGTCACCGGGCCGCGCATCGGTCTGCCGCGGTGATGTCAGCGCTCCTGCGGCCCCTCTGCCGGGGCGCGCCGGGTGCGCGCCATCTTCCGGGCGACGAAGGCGCGCGGGAGGTGGCGGGCCGCCAGGGCGTAGGCCCGGTAGCGGCGGCCGGTGATGCTGAGCGGGCGGCGCAGGGCGAGGTCGCGCAGGGCGCGGGCGACCACGGCCTCCGGTTCCAGCCAGACCGCCTCGCGCAGGGAGCTGACGTCCATCCCGGCTCGCTCCTGGAATTCGGTGCGCGTGAAGCCGGGGACCACCGCCAACACCCGGACCCCGTACGGTTCCATGTCCACCCGTAGGGACTCGCTGAAGGCGGTGACCCAGGCCTTGGCGGCCCCGTAGGTGCCGGTCGGCAGGAGTCCGGCCACCGAGGAGACGTTGAGGACGGCGCCCCGGCGGCGTTCGCGCAGACCCGGCAGCAGGGCGTGGGTGAGCCGGAGTGGGACCTTGACCAGCAGGTCGAGCATCCGCTCCTCGTCCTCGACCGGGCTGTACGGGAAGGGCGCGGGCAGCCCGAAGCCTGCGTTGTTGACCAGGATGTCCACGGGCCTGGTCCGGTCGGCGAGCCGCTCGGCGACGGCCGCGCACTCCCCCGCGTCCAGCAGGTCGGCCGGCAGCACCTCGGACACCGTGCCGAACTCGCGGCCCAGTTCCGCCGCCACGGCCTCCAGCCGGTCCTTGTCGCGGGCGACCAGGACCAGGTCGCAGCCCTTGGCGGCGAAGCCCCGGGCGAAGGCCGCGCCCAGTCCCGCGCTGGCCCCGGTGATCAGTACGGTGGTGCTCACTACACCTTCACTTCCTCTTGTTCGCTGCCGCCCGCCGAGGTGTACGCCTGCGCGACGTCGACGAGGAAGCGCGCCTCGTCCGCCAGGTCACCGCCCTCGTGCGGGCTCTGGATCGCGGCGGGCAGTTCCAGCCCTGCCGACTCCCCCGCGTGCCCTGGCAGTCCGGCGAGCTTCGCCTGCCGGGCCTCCTTCAGTACGGAGGCCAGCGCGGCCGCGGTGCGCCGCTGCTCGGGGATCCCCTGCCCGGCGACCTGGCCGCGGGCCAGCTCCAGGGCGCCCGGAGCCACGTACTCCCCCAGGATCAGGATCGCGTCGCGCGTTTCGATGACCTTGCGGTACACGAGCATGTCGCGCGGGACCGGCGGCCACAGCAGCTCCACGATCCTCGCGGCCCGGGGCTTGTTGAGGGCCACGTGCGGGACGGCCTGGACCAGATCGCGCCACAGCGGCCACAGCCGCCACGCGGTGGCGATGTCGGCGGCGGTGCGGCGGAAGGTGAACAGGACCGGCACGAGGATCGCGGCGGCGCGCAGCAGGCCGTGCAGGTTCATCATCAGCGGCAGGGCGGGCATCGCCCAGGTGCTGCCGAAGAGGGCCTTGAGCAGGTACGCGAACCAGAAGAGGCCGGCGAGCAGGGTGCCGAGGCCGAACAGCCGCAGCCCTGCGGCCAGTCCGCGGCTCTCGCTGCGGCGGCTGTAACGCCAGCACAGGGAGACGCAGATGGTGTTGGCGACCACGTGCGCGGAGATCAGCACCAGCCAGTACGCGAGCGAGGGCACCGGATCGCCGACGGGCGGCATGGTGTGGGTGCCGTGCTCGGGCGCCGCCAGGTCCAGGGCGATCAGCGCGGCGAGCCAGCCCACCGTGGCGATCCACGAGGCGAGTTGGAGCCTGCGCCCGCGGGTGGTGGCGGCCACGAAGTAGATGACGGCGCCGGCGGACAGCACGCCGATGAGGTTGCGGACGAGGCCGATGGTGTGGGCGTAGCCGGCGCCCCGGCTCATGGCGTACGCGACGACGTCCGGAAGGTTCAGGGTCATCGCCGCGGCGGCGGTGGCGACGGCCAGCCACAGGCCGCGCTGCTGCGGGGAGCGCAGGGCTCCGGGGGCGCGGAGCAGCACCGCGGTCCACAGGATCACGACGCTCGGGACGGCGAGCGAGTTGCCGAATTCGGTCAGGTCGGCGGCGGTCATCTCTCTCCCCGCTCGTAGCCCATGGCGGACTCCAGCCGGGCCAGGGTGCCGTGGGCCCCGGCGGCCGTGTGCGGGCCGGAGTTCGCGGTGCGGATGCGGATCATGCTGGCGAGCATCTCCGCCTCCTGCTCCTGGCGGGTGGTGTAGTTGGTGCGCCCGAGCACGGTCGGGGCGCCGCTGTCGGACTCCTCGCCCTCCAGCGAGTTGTGGCCGAAGAGGATGTGGCCGAGCTCGTGGAGCACGATGTGCTCGCGGTGGAGCGGGGTGGTCTGGGCCTCGTAGAAGACGTAGTCGACGGTGGCGGTGCCCACCCACAGCCCGCAGACCCCGGATTCCGCCGCCTCCTTGGGGAGCGGGTGCAGCCGGATGGGGCGGCCGCGCTGCTCGGCTATTCGATTGCACAGCGCGTCGAGGGAGAACGGATGGGTCAGGTCCAGATGGCCGAGAATGTTCTCGCACCGTTTGCGGAGGCTGAGTTGCCGGTAGGGCATGTGATCCCTCTTCGGACCCTTTCTCGGGCAGCGTCGGTAGGCGTGCGTGGGCATGGGCATGGTGTCCTGTGCCTTCAAGGCGGCCTCGGGGAGTGCGGTCCTGAGGGGAAACGCGGAGGCCCGTCCGCCGGGTGACGAACGGGCGTTCCACCATGCCTACAGATCTTGTACGCGAGTTGGCAAGGCACCCCCACATCCGGGGAACCTATTCGGCCATTCCGCGGGAAGACCTCGCGCACCTGCGCTGACTAGCGCTTTCGCCGCTCCTCGGGGCCGGTCAGACCGGCCCGGCGCAGGGCGTCGGCCATGGCGCTGTTGGCCGGGGCGGGGGCGCTGCCCCCGCCCTGTCGGCGGTCCTGGCCCTGCCCGCGCTGGCCCTGGCCCCGCTGGCCCTGGCCCTGGCCCTGGTTCCGGCCGCCTTCGCGGGCGCCCGTACCGCCGCGCTGCTGGGGCGGACGGCCGCCGCCGCGCCGCTCCTGGCGTTCCTCGCGCTGCCTGGGCGCGCCGGCGGTGCGGTCCGCCTCGTCCTCCAGCCGCAGGGTGAGCGAGATCCGCTTGCGCGGGATGTCCACGTCCATGACCTTCACGCGGACGATGTCGCCCGGCTTGACCACGTCGCGGGGGTCCTTGACGAAGGTCTTCGACAGCGCCGAGACGTGCGCCAGGCCGTCCTGGTGGACGCCGATGTCGATGAAGGCGCCGAAGGCGGCCACGTTCGTGACGACGCCTTCCAGGATCATCCCCGGGGCCAGGTCGCCGATCTTCTCCACGCCCTCCTTGAAGGTGGCCGTCTTGAAGGCGGGGCGCGGGTCGCGGCCCGGCTTCTCCAGCTCGCGCAGGATGTCGGTGACCGTGGGCAGGCCGAAGGCCTCGGTGACGAACTGCTCGGGCCGCAGGGAGCGCAGGACTCCGGTGTTGCCGATCAGGGCCGCCACCTCGCCGCCGGCCGTCTTGCCCATGGCCCGGACCACCGGGTAGGCCTCGGGGTGCACGGCGGAGGCGTCCAGCGGGTCGTCCCCGCCGCGGATCCGCAGGAAGCCCGCGCACTGCTCGTACGCCTTCGGGCCGAGCCGGGCCACGTCCTTGAGCCCCTTGCGGCTGCGGAACGGGCCGTTGGCGTCGCGGTGGGCCACGATGTTCTCGGCGAGCCCGCCGCTGATGCCCGACACCCGGGAGAGCAGCGGCGCGGAGGCGGTGTTGACGTCCACGCCGACGCCGTTCACGCAGTCCTCGACGACCGCGTCGAGGGAGCGGGAGAGCTTCACCTCGGACAGGTCGTGCTGGTACTGGCCGACGCCGATCGACTTGGGGTCGATCTTGACGAGCTCGGCGAGCGGGTCCTGGAGGCGGCGGGCGATGGAGACGGCCCCGCGCAGGGACACGTCCATGTCGGGAAGTTCCTGCGAGGCGAAGGCGGAGGCCGAGTACACGGAGGCGCCGGCCTCCGAGACCATCACCTTGGTGAGCTTCAGCTCGGGGTGGCGGGTGATGAGGTCCCCGGCGAGCTTGTCGGTCTCGCGGGAGGCCGTGCCGTTGCCGATGGCGATGAGCTCGACCGCGTGCTCCTTCGCGAGGCGGGCCAGCTTCGCGAGGGACTCGTCCCACCGGTTGGCGGGGACGTGGGGGTGGATCACGTCGGTGGCCACGACCTTGCCGGTGGCGTCGACGACGGCGACCTTCACGCCGGTACGGAAGCCGGGGTCGAGGCCGAGCGTGGCGCGGGTGCCGGCGGGCGCGGCGAGCAGCAGGTCGCGCAGGTTGGCCGCGAAGACCCGTACGGCCTCGTCCTCGGCGGCGGAGCGCAGCCGCATGCGCAGGTCGATGCCGAGGTGCACCTGGATCTTCGTACGCCAGGCCCAGCGGACGGTGTCGGCGAGCCACTTGTCGCCGGGGCGGCCGCGATCGCCGATCCCGAAGCGGCGGGCGACGATGCCCTCGTACGTGGAGGGGCCGCCGGGCGTGTCGCTCGGCTCCTCCGGCTCCAGGGTGAGGTCGAGTACGTCCTCCTTCTCACCGCGCAGCATGGCGAGGACGCGGTGCGAGGGCAGCGCGGTGAACGGCTCGGCGAAGTCGAAGTAGTCGGCGAACTTGGCGCCCGCCTCCTCCTTGCCCTCGCGGACCTTCGCGGCGAGCCGGCCGCGGCCCCACATGCGCTCGCGCAGTTCGCCGATGAGGTCGGCGTCCTCGGCGAACCGCTCGGTGAGGATGGCGCGGGCGCCCTCCAGGGCGGCGGCCGGGTCGGCGACGCCCTTGTCGGCGTCGACGAACGCGGCCGCCACGGCGGCCGGTTCCACCGAGGGGTCGGCGAGCAGGCCCTCTGCGAGCGGCTCCAGGCCGGCCTCGCGGGCGATCTGGGCCTTGGTGCGGCGCTTGGGCTTGAAGGGGAGGTAGATGTCCTCCAGCCGGGCCTTGGTGTCGGCCGCGTTGATCCGCGCCTCCAGCTCGGCGTCGAGCTTGCCCTGCTCCCGTACGGAGTCCAGGATCGCGGCGCGCCGGTCCTCCAGCTCGCGCAGATAGCGCAGCCGCTCCTCGAGGGTGCGCAGCTGGGCGTCGTCGAGCATCTCGGTCGCTTCCTTGCGGTAGCGCGCGATGAACGGCACGGTGGAGCCGCCGTCGAGCAGCTCGACGGCGGCCTTGACCTGCCGCTCCCGTACGCCGAGCTCCTCGGCGATCCTGCCTTCGATGGACATCGTCACGATCGGGTCCCGCCTGCCTTCGTTTGCACTGGAAGGCTGCCAATTGTGGCAGGTGGCGGCGGCGGTCGGCGGGACCCCTGCCGATCGGCCTGTGGCGGTCAGCCCTTGCCGCGGAGGTCGGCGGGGAAGGCGCCGGCCGCGACGGCCTTCAGCACGAAGCCGCCGCCCAGCTCCGCCAGGCGGGCCAGGCCGGCCGCGCCGAGGTGCTCGTACGGGGCGGCGTCCAGCCGGTCGGTCTCGTTCTCCAGCCGTTCGCGCAGGGCCTTGCCCTCCTCGGTCAGCTCCCCGGCCCCGTCGAGCACGCCGCGCTCGCGCAGGCGCTCGGCGGCGGCGTCCAGGTCGGCCTGCTCCCAGCCGCGGGTGGCCTTGACCCACTTGGAGGTCATGCCCTTGCCGGTGGCGCCGTGGCTGACGAGGGCCTCCACCGGGTCGAGCCCGACGATGAGCAGGGCCGCGAGGTGGCCGTCGCCGCGGTGCTCGCGGAGGAGGGTGGTGGCGTGCCAGAGCCGCAGGTGCGGCTGCTCGGGGACCGGGAGGTCGGCGTGGGCCGCGTAGAGGGTGCGGGCGTGGCGGGTACAGCCCTCGGTGGCGCGCAGGGCCAGCTCGGCGGCCTCCGCCAGCTCGGGGGACTCGACGGTCTCGTCGCCGAGCAGCCGGCGCAGGGTGCTGTCCGCTGCGCGGTAGCGGGCGGCGATGACCTCCTCGGGGGAGACCCGCTCCCAGACGGCGGGCAGGTACCGGGCGAGGCGTTCGTAGCGGTAGTTGTAGAACGTGGCGGCCACGACACCGGGCCCCACGGCCCCCAAGGCGGCTACGCGGCCGGCCAGATGGGCGGCGCCGGGGTCGTCGATGCCGAGGGCGGCGAGCTCCTTGAAGTAGTCCGGGGAGAAGTAGACCGTGGAGTGGAGCGGGTTGATGGCACCGTGCCAGGCATGGCGGGCGGCGAGCGCGGGAATCGTCATGCCGAGCACGTTACCGACTGCTCAGTATGCCGGGAAGGCCCCGGCGGCGCCGCTGCCAGAGGGGGTCAGGGGGTGAAGGCCGATCAGGCCGTGGTGAGGCGGGTGGTCAGGGTCGCCAGGCGGGTGGGCGGGCCGGGACAGGAGCACGCGCCCCCGGTACGCCTCGGTCGCGCCTACCTCGACGGCGCCGTGGTCAACCTCCTCAACCCGAAGGTGACCCTGTTCTTTCTGGCCTTTCTTCCGCAGTTCCTCGACCCCTCCGAAGGCCATCCGCGGGCGCGGATGTGGCTGCTCGGCGCGGTCTTCCTCGTCCTCGGCGCCCTCTTCGACATCGGCTACGCGTGCGCCGGCGCGGCCGTGAGCCGCTGGCTGCGCCGCCGCCCGGCGGCACTGGCCCACCAGAACCGGGCGGTCGGCGCCGTGTACCTGGCGCTCGGCGCGCTCGCCGCCCTGCCCACCGGCCTGTGAGCAGGTCGGCGGGAGTGTGACGGCCGAATGCCGATCGTGTGACAGGGGGAGCCATGGACATGACCTGGGACGCACGGGTGAATACGGTCGAACGCAACTGACTCCCCTACCACTTGGAGCCCTTCGTGCACCGCAAAGTCATCGCCCCGAGCGTGCTCGCCGCCTCCCTTCTGCTGGCGATCCCGGCGTCGGCGGCGAGTTCCGGTCCGGGCGCCCCGGGTATCGGCGACCCCTACTACCCGGCCAGCGGCAACGGCGGATACGACGTGTCCCACTACGACCTGCGGCTGAAGTACGAGCCGAAGACGGACCTGCTCGAAGGCACCGCCACCCTCCTCGCCACCGCCAAGCAGGACCTGTCCCGGTTCAACCTCGACTTCGGCCTCCAGGTCAGCGAGATCCGGGTCAACGGCGCCAAGGCCAAGTTCGCCGCCTCCGGCACGCAGGAGCTGGAGGTCACGCCGGCGAAGCCCCTCGCCCGCAACACCCCGCTGACCGTCGTCGTCAAGTACGCGGGCAAGCCCTCCGAGTTCAAGGTGGACGGCTGGACGGCCTGGCAGCGTACGCCCGACGGCGGGGTGGCGGCGCAGGAGCCCGACTCGGCGGTCTGGTGGTTCCCGAGCAACGACCACCCGCTCGACAAGGCCACCTTCGACGTCTCGGTGAGCGTCCCGGACGGCACCCAGGCCATCAGCAACGGCGTGCTCCAGTCGCAGAGTTCCCGCCTCGGCTGGACCCGGTACAACTGGCGCTCCAACAAGCCGCAGGCCACCTACCTCGCCACCCTCGCGATCGGCAAGTTCGACATCACCACCGACAAGACGGCGAGCGGGCTGCCGATCCTCAACGCGTACAGCAAGGACCTCGGCGACAACGCCGGGGCGGCCCGCGCGAGCGTGGAGCGGACGGGTGAGGTCGCCGAGTGGCTGGAGGGGGTCTTCGGCCCGTACCCCTTCAACGCGCTGGGCGGATACGTGCCGAACGTGACGGCCGGCTACGCGCTGGAGACGCAGACGCGCCCGTTCTACGGCCCGCGCCAGTTCTCGAACGGCGCCAACGTCTCGGTGGTCGTGCACGAGCTCGCCCACCAGTGGTACGGCGACAGCGTGTCCGTCGAGGGCTGGAAGGACATCTGGATCAACGAGGGCTTCGCCCGCTACAGCCAGTGGCTGTGGTCGGAGAAGGAAGGCGAGGGCACCGCGCAGGAGCTCGCCGACTGGGCGTACGCCCTGCGCCCGGCCGAGGACCCGTTCTGGCAGGTCAAGCCGGGTGACCCGGGCCCGGAGAACCAGTTCCACGGAGCCGTCTACGACCGCGGCGCGATCGCCCTCCAAGCGCTGCGCAACGAGATCGGCGACGAGAAGTTCTTCCAGATCCTGAAGGGCTGGCCGACCGAGCGGGCCTACGGCAACGCCAAGGTCGGTGACTTCGTCCGCTACGCGGAGAAAGTGTCGAACAAGCCGCTGGCGCAGCTATTCGAGACCTGGCTCTACACCCCCGGCAAGCCGGACGCCTCGGCGCTGAACGGGACGGCGAAGGCCCCTACCGCCCGCTCCTTCCAGGCGGCCCCGGTCAGGCCGGCGGCGGAGCCGAAGTCCTGGAAGAAGATCGCGGAGACGAACACGATCCACGAGCAGGAGCACGGGCACCGGAACTGATTCCCGGTCCCGGTCCCGGCCATACGCCGCCTCGCGCGCCGGCGCCCCTCAGCGGGCGCCGGCGCGCCACTCGGCCCGGGCCCGACGGGCGATCGGCAGGTACCGCAGCCGCTCCGGCAGCAGCGGTACGAGGAGCCGTACGGCCGTGCTGAACCGCCGGAGCCTGCGCTCCTGGGCCTTCGTCCAGGCGAGGCCGAGCGCCGCACGTGCCTCGGGCGGCATGTAGCCGA
Source organism: Streptomyces sp. NPDC048337 (assembly GCF_043201175.1). NCBI lineage: Bacteria > Bacillati > Actinomycetota > Actinomycetes > Kitasatosporales > Streptomycetaceae > Streptomyces > Streptomyces sp. NPDC048337. Next base: position 42,233 of record NZ_JBICYR010000021.1, on the reverse strand, counting down.
CGGTGACGAAGGCCCGGAAGTGCAGGAACGCCGGCCGCAGCACCGGCCAGGCGAGCCGCAGCAGCAGCCGCACGGCCGGGCGGCTGCTCCCGGGCGGAGGCAGCGGGATGTCGGTGGCCATCAGCTCCCGGGCGACCTTGGTGGGCTCGACCTCCTCGGCCAGCATCCGGCCCCAGTACTCCCGGTACTCCTCGACGGTCTGCGGCATGTCCCGGTCGCGGATGCCCAGGATCCGGCCCACCTGGAGCCATTCCCTGTACATCTGCCGCTCCTGGGCGGGGGTGAAGCGGCGCATCAGGTACCGGCCGGCGTACAGGTAGACCGGGTAGCCGGTGGCGTGCACCCACGTGTAGCAGCCGGGGTCGAGGGAGTGGTAGCGCCGGCCTCGGGTGTCGATGCCCTGGATTCCCTTGTGCAGCCGCCGGACCCGGCGGCCTTCCTCGGCGGCCTCATCCCCGCCGTACACCCACAGCTGCACGGAGCGCAGGGAGCGCTCACCACGGCCCCAGGGGTCGGTGCGGAAGACGGAGAACTGGTCGACGCCGGCCCCGATGGCGGGGTGCGCGACCTGGAGGGTGAAGGCGGCGGGGAGCATCAACAGCGCCCGGATGTCTCCCGCGATGCTCCACAGCACCCCGCCGGGCGGGGGCGGCTCGGGGTCGGTACGGGGCCGGACGGGGCGGCCTTTCGATGTGTCGGCTGCCGTGGTGGTGCTCATGTGACCAGTATGCGAGAAGGAGATGTCCCGGGCCCGACAGAAAGTCTTGTCCCGGGTGTTACCCAGAGGTAACCGCGGCTGCTTGGATGGCGAAGCCGATCTTCCCCACAGGAACGATGGAGACCTCATGCTGCACACCTCGCACCGCCGTCACCGGGCCGCCGCCGCGGCCGTCGCCGCGGTCGCCGCCGGCACGCTGGCCGTCACCACCGCGCCCGCCGCCACGGCCGCGGAGTCGAACGCCACGCCCCGGCTCAGCGTCCTGTCGTACAACGTGTTCCTGATGAGCAAGAACCTGTACCCGAACTGGGGCCAGGACCACCGGGCCGCGGAGATCCCCAAGGCCTCCTTCTACCAGGGCCACGACGTGGTCGTGCTCCAGGAGGCCTTCGACAACGGCGCCTCCGACGCGCTGCGGGCCAACTCCGCTGCGCAGTACCCGTACGCCACGCCCGTCGTGGGCCGCAGCAAGAGCGGCTGGGACGCCACCGGCGGCTCCTACTCCTCCACCACCCCGGAGGACGGCGGCGTCATGGTCCTGAGCAAGTGGCCGATCGTCCGCAAGGAGCAGGTGGTCTACAAGGACGCCTGCGGCGCCGACTGGTGGTCCAACAAGGGCTTCGCCTACGTCGTGCTGAACGTGAACGGCACCAAGGTGCACGTGGTCGGCACCCACGCCCAGTCCACCGACCCGGGCTGCGACGCGGGCGAGGCGGCGGAGATGCGCGCCCGCCAGTTCCGCGCGATAGACGCCTTCCTCGACGGGAAGAACATCCCGGCGAACGAGCAGGTGATCGTGGCGGGCGACATGAACGTCGACTCGCGCACCCCCGAGTACGCCTCGATGCTCGCCAACGCCGACCTGGCCGGCTCCGACACGCGCACGGGCCACCCGTACTCCTTCGACACCGCGCTGAACTCGATCGCGAACTACCGCTACCCGACGGACCCGCGCGAGGACCTGGACTACGTCCTCTACCGCAAGGGCAACGCCCGTCCGGCGGGCTGGGAGAACAACGTGGTCAAGGAGGAGTCGGCGCCCTGGACGGTCTCCAGCTGGGGCACCTCCTACACCTACACCAACCTCTCCGACCACTACCCGCTGATCGGCCGCTAGTCCGGCCCCCTCACACCGCGCAGCGCACCCGGTCCGTCCACCGGGTGCGGTGCGCCTCGGTCAGCCGGTGGCCCTGGCGCGCTCCCACTCGCTCGCGTAGTCCTGGAAGATCTCCCGCAGGTGGTGCCCGATCTTCAGGTAGTCCAGGTCGTCGAGGTTGGCCAGGGAGACGCGCACGGACCACTCCGGGCCGTCGAAGCCGCCGCCGTTCAGCAGCACCACCGAGGTCTGCTCGGCGAGCCGGAACAGCGGGTCGACGGGCTCGTAGTTCTTCTCCAGGAAGTCCGCGAAGTCCTTGCCGTGGACCCGCTCCGCCTCGGCCAGCAGGTCGAGTTCGATGTAGTACCCGGCCCGCTTGTCGTCCCCGGAGATCTTCATCTGGGCGCCCTCCAGCAGGAGGTCGAGCCGCCGGTGGACGATCTGCCGGATGCGCTCCTTGTACGCCTGCCCCTCCTCCAGCATGTCGAAGAGGGAGAAGAGGCACATCATCACCTGCTGCGGGAGCGAGAGCCCGGCGGTGTGGTTGAGGGCGACCGAGCGGGAGTCGGCGACCATCCGGTCGATGAAGCGGATCTTCTCCGGCTCCAGGGTCAGGGTGCCGTACCGCTTGGCCAGGCGGTCCTTCTGCTCCTGCGGGAAGTTCGCGATCATCTCGTCGATGACGTTGTCGTCGTGCAGGCCGATGACGCCGAGCCGCCAGCCGGTGCAGCCGTAGTGCTTGGAGTACGAGTACACGAGCAGGGTGTTGCGGGGCAGTTCGGCCGCGATCGAGCGGAAGCCGGGCACGAAGGTGCCGTACACGTCGTCCGTGACGATCAGCAGGTTCGGGTTGGCGGTGGCGACGATGTCCTTGATCTGGTTCGCCACGCGCTCACTGAGGGCCAGCGACGGCGGGTTGCTGGGATTCACCAGGCAGACCAGCTTGACCGACGGGTCGGCGAGCTTGGCGACCTCCTCCTCGGGGTAACGCCACTGGCGTACGCCGGTCTCGGCGAAGAGGCTCGCCGAGACGTTGACCACCTCGAACTCGAAGGTGTCGAGCTCGGGGATCTCGATGTACGGGGTGAACACCGGGGTCATCAGGGCGATCTTGTCGCCCTTGTGGAGGATCCCGTTCTTCATCAGGGAGTCGAAGATGTAGCACATGGCGGCCGTGCCGCCCTCGGTGGCGAAGAGCGACAGATCGCCCTGCGGCGGCCGCTTGTCGAACATCTCGTCGCCGAGGTAGCCGCGCACGATCTGCTCGGCGTGCACCAGCATCCGGTCCGGCACCGGGTAGTTGTCGCCGGTGATCGAGTCGGTCAGCTCGTGGACGAAGGCGTCCTTGTCGAACGTCCAGCGGGTCAGGGCGTACCGGACGCAGGCGGAGAGCAGTTCCACGCCGGGCAGGTCGGGGTGGCGGCGGACCCACGAGTCGAACCGTTCCCCGATGCCCTTCTTCTCCGGCATGCCGCCGAGGTTGTCGGCGGTCCACACGCGCCGGGACTCGTCGAGCGCGAAGTAGCCGAGGGCGTGGAAGGCCTCGCGGGGGCCGGTGGCGATCCAGTTGGGGTTGCCGCGGCCCGCGTTGAGCATCGCGCGGGCCGCGGTGCCCTTCTGCCCCGGCTTGTCGGCCTGGGCGGCGGTGGCGAGCTGGATGAACTTGTCCTTCAGCTCGAAGGGGCTGAGCTGGGCGAAGGACTGGATCTCCTCGCGGCTGAAAGTGGTCTCGGGCACGGTGGTTCCCTACCTTCGCGGATCAGTGGTGTCAGTGGTGTCAGTGGTGGAGCAGGACGATGACGGCGCCCCAGATCGTCAGCAGTACGTTGCTGACGGCGTAGGGGATCGTGTAACCGAGCACCGGTACCTGGGATTTGGACTGTTCGTTGACGGCTCCGATCGCGGCGGTGGTGGTCTGTCCGCCGGCGAGGACGCCCATCAGGATCGGGAAGCGGATCTTCTGGACGTGATGGCCGACGAGGAAGCCCACGAGGAGCGGGATCAGCGTGGCGACGGCCCCGAAGAGCAGCAGTCCCCAGCCGGCCGAGGCCAGCCCGCTGGTGAAACTGGGCCCGGCGTTGAGGCCGACGACCGCGACGAAGAGGCAGAGCCCGAGGGTGTCCATGAACCACTGGGCGCCGGGCGGGACGTTGCCGTACGTCGGGTACTTGCCCCGGATCCAGCCGAAGACCAGGCCCATGATCAGGGCGCCGCCCGAGGTGGACAGGGAGATCGGGACCCCGCCGGCCTTGAGCGCCGGGATGCCGATGCAGCCGCCGAGGAAGATGCCCAGGCCCACCCAGATCATGTCGGTGGCGAAGCTGGTCGGCACCGGCTTGCCCAGTGCCCGGCCGGCCGGGTCGACGAGCCGCTTGGGCCCGGACAGGACGACGGTGTCGCCGCGCTCCAGCCGCGTGGAGAGCCGGTAGGGGAACTCGGCGCCGGAACGGTAGAGCTTGTCGACGTAGACGCCCACCATGAAGGGTTCCTGGCGCAGTTCGGCGATCGTCTTGCCGAGCTGCGCCTTTTCCGAGGCCACCACGTGCAGGGTCTCGGTCCGGTAGCCGAGGAGCTCCACGTCGTCGGTCTCGGCCCCGATGTTGGCGCGCGGGTCGAATTCGACGAGGGAGCCGCGCAGGGCGCTGACGGCGACGGTGTCGCCCTCCAGGAGGACGGTCTGCTGGGTGTGGTCGAGGATCTTGCCCTCCCGGCGGAGGCGGGTGAGGTAGATCCGGCGGCCCAGTGCCTGCTGCTGTCGCTCGAACTCCTCGATGGTGCGGCCGGCGAGGTGGTCGAGCCCCTGGAGCTTGTAGGCGCGCAGGACGACCTCGTAGTAGCCGTCGTGGAGGTCGGGGTTGTCGCCGGGGGCGTCCAGCTCCTTGGCGAGCCGGGCGCTCTCGGCGGCGAGGTCGCGGCGGTAGAGCCGGGGCAGGACGTTGGCCAGGAGCATCGCGCAGAAGATGGTGCCGAGCGGGTAGGTGACCGCGTACGCGACGGCGACGAGGTTCTCCTGCTCCTTGATCTGGTCTGCGGAGAGGCCGGGGAGGTTGCCGATGGCGTCCTGGGCGACGCCGATGACGGCCGACTGGGTGAGCGCGCCGCCGAGCAGGCCCGCGCTGAGGCCGGGTCCGTAGCCGAGGAACGCGGCGAATCCCCAGCAGACGAGCAGGCCGGTGACACAGACGACGACCGCGTTGAGGACCTGCGGGAGGCCGTCCTTCTTCAGGCCGCGGAAGAACTGCGGGCCCACCTTGTAGCCCAGCGCGAAGAGGAACATCGTGAAGAAGAGGTTCTTCACGGTCCCGTCGATGGTGATCTTGAATTGGGCGCCGAGCAGCAGTCCGGCGATCAGGCAGCCGGTGACCGCGCCGAGCGCGATGGCCTTCCAGCGGAGCTTCCCGAAGAGGAAGCCGAGCGCGACGGTGAGGAAGACGAGCAGTTCGGGGTGGGGCTGGAAGATGTTCCGGTTGAGGAAGTCGATCATTTGGGGGCCGTCCGTGTGCGGGGTGGTCAGGCGCCGAGGACGCCGACGAGGATCGGACCGGTGAGCGGGAGCAGGAAGTTGGAGAGGGCGTAGGTGATCGTGTAGCCGAGCATCGGGACGGAGCTCTGGGCCGTCTGGGTCACGGAGGTGATGGCCGGGGTGGAGCACTGCTGGCCCGCGATGGCGCCGATCAGCAGCGGCTTCTCGATCCCCAGCAGCTTGCGGCCGACGAGGAGCGAGAGAGTCGCCGGTACGAGGACCATGGCGATCCCGGCGAACGGCAGCAGGGCCCCGTACTCCTTGAGCAGCGGCCAGGCCTGCGGGCCCGAGGTCAGGCCGGTGCAGGCGATGAACACCGCGAGGCCCATGTCCTTGATGGTCATGGCGGCCTGCGGGGGAAAGGCCCCGAAGGTCTGCCGGCGGGAGCGGAACCAGCCGAAGAGCAGGCCGGCGATCAGGCAGCCGCCGCCGGTGCCCAGGGAGAGCGGGACCCCGCCGAAGCGGACCACGATCTGGCCGATGAGCGAGCCGAGCGCGATGCCGAGCCCCAGGTAGATGAAGTCGGTGGCGTCGTTCTTCGCGACCGTACCGATCTTGGCGACGACCCGGTCGAGGCCGGAGCGGGCGCCGACGAGGGTGACGACGTCCCCGCGCTGGACGACGGTCTCCGGGGTGGCGGGCAGGCTCTGGTCGCCACGGAGCACGTCGGTGACGTACACCCCGTCGCGCAACTCGGGGTGGTCCCGCTGGATCCGGTCGAGGGTCCGGCCGGACACGGAGCGGTCGGTCACGGCGATCTGGCGGGTGCCGAGGGGGGTGTCGACCCCGGGGATTCCGGGGGTCTCGGGCCCGATGGCACGGCCCGCCTCGATGGTGTTGGCCCGGCGTCCGACGACCAGGACCAGGTCGGAGAGGGTGAGTTCGAGGCCGGGCTCGGGGGTGAGGCTCTTGGAGCCGCGTTTGACGGCCTCCACCGTGACCCGCCCGCCGGAGCCCGACTCCACGTCGCCGACGGTGCGGCCGTCGGCGTGGGTGACCAGGTAGGTGCGGCCGACGAGGCCGGGCAGCGCCTCGCGCTCGTCGCTCTCCAGGGAGCCGCCGCCCCCGCGCATCCGCTCCCACAGCTCGCGCGAGGCGTCCCGCAGGTTGATCCGCAGCAGCATCGGCATGATCTGGCTGGTGTAGATGACGATGGTGATCAGGCCGAAGAGGTAGCAGACGGTGTAGGCGGTGGCCACGTGGCCCTGGTACGTCGTCACCTGCTCCGGGGTCAGGTCGGAGAGCTTGGCGATGGATTCGGTGGCGGTGCCGACGACGGCGGATTCGGTGGCGGCGCCGGCCAGGATGCCCGAGGCGGTGCCGACGTCCAGGTCGAAGACCTTGGCCAGCAGGTAGGCGAGGCCCAGCACGCTGACCAGCTCGATGAAGCAGAGGGTGAAAAGCGCAGGCTCCCGCGGTTGAGGTGGGCGAAGAACTGCGGTCCCGCCATGTAGCCGAGGGCGAAGATGAAGAGCGCGAAGAAGATCGTCTTGACGTCCGCGTCGATCTGGATCTTCGCCCAGGCGCCGAGCAGCAGGGAGACGATCAGCGTCCCGCAGATGCCGCCGAGGGTGATGGGGCCGACGCGCAGTTTGCCGAGCAGGTAGCCGGCGGCCAGGCAGAGGAAGAGGGCGAGCTCGGGGTGGTCACGCAGCACGCCCTCGGCGGTCACCCGGCCCCGGCCGGGACCTCGCGAGGGCGGATCGGTGGATATCGGCATGCCCCCACCCTTGCCCGGTGAGCGGCCGTCCGCTCACCGGACAGGGCCATCCGGGCTACGGAGCTTCGTACGAATCCGCGTAGAGTCCGTCGATCAGCTCGCCGTACTTCTCGCGGATCACCCTGCGGCGGAGCTTGAGCGAGGGGGTGAGCTCGCCCGTCTCGGGCCCCCACTCCTCGGTCAGCAGCCGGTACCGCTTGATCTGCTCGGTCCGGTTGAGCCGCGCGTTGGCGCTCTCGACGGCGCGGGCTATCTCCGCCCGGACGGCGGGGTCCTCGGCGAGCTCGGCCGGGGAGGCGGCCTCGATGCCCCGGGCGGCGGCCCAGGCCGGGGCCAGCTCCGGGTCCAGGACCAGCAGGGCGACGAGGTAAGAGCGGCCGTCGCCGTGGACCAGGGCCTGGCCGATCAGCGGGTGCTCCTTGACCGTGTTCTCCACGAGCGCCGGGGAGACGTTCTTGCCGTTCGAGGTGATGATCAGTTCCTTCTTGCGGTCGGTCAGCCAGAGGAACCCGTCCTCGTCGAGCCGGCCGACGTCCCCGGTCGGGAACCAGCCCTCCGCGTCGGACGCGCTCTCCACCGAGCCGTCCGACCGCAGGTAGCCGCCGAAGACGGTCGCGCCGCGCGCGAGGATCTCGCCGTCCTCGGCGAGCCGCAGCTCCAGCCCCTCGATCGGGCGGCCCACCGAGCCGAGCCGGAAGCAGTCCGGGCTGTTGACCGTACACACGCCGGAGGTCTCGGTCAGCCCCCAGGCGTCCATGATGGTGATCCCCCAGCCCGCCCAGAAGCGGACCACGTCGATCGGCATGGGCGCGGTCGCGCTGGCGGTCCACATGAGCCGGTCCAGGCCCGCCAGCCCCAGCAGCGGGTCGAGCACCTGCTCCTTCGCCCGGGCGTACGAGGCTTCGAGCGAGGGCGGAACCGCCTGCCCGCGTTCCCGGTGGCCGGCCCGCGCACGGGCGAGGTCGTTCGCGGCCTCGATGGCCTCCCGCTGCTCGCGCGGGAGCTGCGCGAGGACCGCCCGTACGGAGGCGGCCAGCTTCTCCCACACCCGGGGCACGCCGAAGAACTGCACCGGGTGCAGCTCGCGGACCGCGCCGGACACGGCGGTGGGGTCGGCGCACAGCCGCACGTGCGCGGCGCGCAGCAGGGGCAGGTAGATGCCCAGCACCCGCTCGGCGATGTGCGCGAAGGGCAGGTAGCAGATGTGCTCGGCGTGCTCGGGGAGGTCCACGTTCCGGTCGAGGCGGACGGCCTGGAGCAGGATGTTGCGGTGGGTCAGCCGGACGCCCTTGGGGTCGCCGGTGGTGCCCGAGGTGTAGACGACGGTCAGCGGGTCCTCCGGGTGGGACTCCTGCCACGCCTTCTCGAAGGCGTCGGGGCGGTGCAGGCGGGCGCCGGTCGCGTGCAGGGAGCCGTAGGTGCGGTGCGGGCCGGCCTCCGCGGCCTCGGCCACGACCAGCCGCTCCAGGGGCACCCCGGCGTCGGCCAGCAGCGGCTCCCAGCGGGCGAGTTCGCGGGCGCCCTCGACGACGGCGACCCTGGCCCGGCTGTGGCGGGCGATGTGGGCGATCTGCTGGGGCGCGGAGGTCCCGTACACGGTGACGGGGACGGCGCCGAGGTGGACGAGGGCGAGGTCGCTGAGCCAGTGCTCGGGGCGGTTGCCCATCATCAGCAGGACGTGGTCGCCGCGCTCGACGCCGAGCGCGGCGTAGCCGGAGGCGAGGACGGCGACCTTGCGGCGCACCTCGCTCCAGCCGATGGTCTCCCAGCCGTCGGCCGTGCGCCACGAGAGGGCGGGCAGTTCCCCGTACTCGGCGGCGTTGCGGGCCAGTAATGCGGGGAGGGTGATCTCTTCCGGGCGTCCGGGCAGTCGCAGTTTCGTGGTCATGGGCAGCTCCTGGCCGTTTCACATCGTTGGTGCGACAGCAATACTGTTGAACCCAAGCTGTGGAGCAGAGAGCGAGGCGCAGACGATGGCCGACCAGGCACCCGAGCCGATGCTCACCGTCGACGAGCTGGCGGCCAGGGCGGGCGTCACCGTCCGTACCGTACGGTTCTACAGCACGCGCGGGCTTTTGCCCCCTCCCGTGATCGGCCCTCGTCGGGTGGGCCACTACGGCCCGGAGCACCTCTCCCGGCTGGCCCTGATCGAGGAGTTGCAGCACCAGGGCATGACCCTGTCTGCTTGTCAGCGCTACCTGGACGCGCTGCCGGACGACCTGAGCGCGCACGATCTGGCGATCCACCGGGCGCTGGTGGCCAGTTGGGCCCCGGATGCGGCGCAGGAGGTGTCGCGGGCCGAGCTGGAGAAGCGGGCGGGCCGGGGCCTGTCGGACTCCGATGTGCGGCGGCTGACGGCGATGAACGTGCTCGCGGCCTCGGGGGACGGGTTCCGGGTGGACGTGGGGCTGCTGCGGCTGGGGGTGGCCCTGCTCGACGTGCCGATCGCGCACGGGACGATCCTGGCGGCGCGCAAGGTGCTGGTGGAGCACACCAGGTCGGCGGCGCACGAGCTGACGGCGCTGTTCCGGGACGAGGTGTGGGGGCCGTTCACGGAGGGCGAGAGCGATCCTGAGCGGGTGGAGTCGATGAAGGCGCTGTCGGCGCACATGCAGCCGATGGTGGTGCAGGCCCTGGTGACGGCCTTCCAGCGGTCGTTGAAGGAGGAGCTGCGGGCGGCCTTCGTCTCCGGCGGGCCGGGCGGCGAGACGGCCGGCGAGCGCGGCGAGTAGCCCGGCGGACGCTCCGGTGAGCGACCCGACGGGCCGGCCGGCGGGCCATTCGGCAAGGGAAGCCCCCCGGGCTGTCACATTCCGACGGCGGCACGGGTCACAGGAGCATGAACACCAAGCAGATCGCTCTCGCAGTCCCCTTCGCCGCCGCCCTTCTGGCCGTGACCGCCACCACGCCGGCCGTCGCCCGCACCGCCCCCTGGAACAGCGACTGGCACAGCGCCTGGGCCGCCTCCCCGCAGGCGCCCACCCACACCCCCTGGTACGCCAACTGGTCCGAGCAGGGCTTCGCGGACCAGTCCGTACGCCAGGTGGTCCGCGTCACCGCCGAGGGCTCGGAGGTGCGGATCCGGCTGTCCAACGCCTACGGGAAGACGCCGCTCCGGCTCACCGGCGCCACGGTCGCAAGGAGCGCCGGCGGCGCGGCCGTACGGCAGGACACGGTGCGCGCGCTGCGGTTCCGGGGAGCGGGCGGCGTGACGGTACCGGCGGGCGGGGAGCTGTCGAGCGACCCGGTGGCCCTGCCGGTCCGGGCTTTCGAGGAACTCACCGTCACCTTCTTCTTCCAGGGCCCCACCGGTCCGGCCACCTTCCACAACGTCGCCATGGCCACGAGCTACCGGGCGGCCGGGGACCACCGGCGCGACGCGGCGGCGGACGCCTTCACCGACCAGAGCCGGTCCTGGTACTACCTGGCCGGTGTAGATGTGAAGAACCGCGACCGCGGCGGCGACCGCGGGGCCGTGGTCACCTTCGGCGACTCCCTCACGGACGGCTTCGGCTCGACCCCGGGCGCCAACGGCCGCTACCCGGACCGGCTCGCCGAGCGCCTCGCGGCGAACGGCACCGCCCGTCCCGTCCTCAACGCGGGCATCGGCGGCAACAAGGTGCTGACCGACTCGGAGTGCTTCGGCGAGAGCGCCCTCTCCCGCTTCCGGCGCGACGCGCTGGGCCGTCCCGACGTGCGCACGGTGATCGTCCTCGAGGGCACGAACGACATCGTCCAGCCCGACGTGCCCGCCGACCACTGCACGGCGGGCAGCCCCCGGGTGAGCGCCGAGCAGATCATCGCCGGTCACCTGCGGCTCATCCGCGAGGCCCACGCCCGCGGGGTCAGGATCGTCGGCGCCACCATTCCGCCGTACCGGGGCTTCCCCGCCTGGAACAAGCCCGCCGACGACGTGCGGATCGCCGTCAACACCTGGATCCGTACGGGCGGCGCGTACGACGGCGTCGCCGACTTCGACCGGGTGCTCGCGGACGGCGCCGACCCGGCCGGCGACTCCATCAAGGACGAGTACGTACTGGAGATGGACCACCTCCACCTCAAGGACGCCGGGTACAAGGCCATGGCCGACGCGGTGGACCTGAACTCGCTCTGAGCCGCGGACGCGGGCGCGGCCGGCCCCTGACCGAGCAGGGCCGGCCCGTCCTGAGTACGCTGGAGGGGAATCTCCGCGCCCGCCGGTCCTGCCCCGATCGGTTCACGATCACCGTCGTGAGGGAGAGATTCCCGTGGACCTCAACACCATCACCGAAGTCGTCCGGCTGCCGTCCGAGCGGCCCGGCGCCGACTGGCGCGAGGGCGACGCCTGGCTCGCGGGCGGCACCTGGCTGTTCTCCGCGGAGCAGCCGCACCTGCGCCGCCTGGTCGACCTGACGGCCCTGCCCTGGGATCCGCTCGTCCCGAGCGACGCCGGCCTCGAAATCGGTGCCACCTGCACCATCCGCGACCTGTACGCCTTCGCGCCGCCGGCCGAGTGGATCGCGGGCCCCCTCATCCGGACGTCCTGCGAGGCGTTCCTGTCCTCCTTCAAGGTCTGGAACGCGGCGACCGTCGGCGGGAACATCTGCATGTCGCTGCCGGCCGGCCCGATGATCACCCTCACGGTCGCGCTGGAGGCACGCTACGAGCTCTGGGCCCCCGACGGGTCCGTGCGCACCGTCGACGCCCTCGACTTCGTGACCGGGAACAACCGCAACGTCCTCGCGCCGGGGGAGATACTGCGCCGCGTCGACGTTCCGGCGCACGCCCTGAGCAAACGCGCCGCGCACCGCCGCTTCACACTGACCCACCTCGGCCGTTCGACCGTCTTCCTCATCGGTACGCACACGCCCGGAACGAGCAACCTGCTGCTGACCGTCACCGCCGGCACCACCCGGCCGGTGCGGTTCGCCTTCGACACCATGCCCGATGCCCTCACCCTGCGGCAGAGCGTCGACGCCATCCCCGCCGACGTCTGGTTCGACGACCCCAACGGGACCCCGGACCACCGTCGTCACCTGACGGAGTACTTCGCCGAGGAGATCCGCCGCGAACTCATGGCCGGAGGTCCGGCATGACGTACACCGTGAACGGCAAGAGCTTCGCCGAGGAACCGGCCCCCGGCCAGTGCCTGCGTACGTTCCTGCGCGCGCTCGGCCACTTCGGCGTCAAGAAGGGCTGCGACGCGGGGGACTGCGGTGCGTGCACGGTGTGGCTGGACGGCGCTCCGGTGCACAGCTGCATCACCCCCGCCTTCCGCGCGGACGGCCGCGAGGTGACCACCATCGAGGGACTCGGCTCACCGGGCGAACTGCATCCGGTGCAGCGGCGGTTCCGTGACGCCCCCGGGTTCCAGTGCGGTTTCTGCACCGCGGGGATGATCATGACCTCGGCGACCTTCACCGAGGACCAGAAGGCCGACCTGCCGAGGGCGTTGAAGGGGAACCTCTGCCGCTGTACCGGCTACCGGTCGATCGAGGACGCCGTCAGGGGCCTCTCCTCCGTACAGACGGCGGCACCGGGAAAGGCCGTCGGGACGAGCGTCGGCGCGCCCGCGGCCGAGGAAGTGGTCACCGGACGGGCCGAGTTCACGATGGACACCCGCATGGAGGGCATGCTGCACCTCAAGGTGCTGCACTCGCCCCACGCCCACGCCCGCATCGTCTCGATCGACAAGTCCGCCGCGCTCGCGGTCCCCGGCGTGCATCGCGTCTACACCTGGGAGGACGTGCCGCGCAGGCGTTTCACCACGGCGATCCACACCGACCACCTGGTCGATCCGGACGACACCTACATCCTCGACGACACGGTCCGCTTCGTCGGCCAGCGCGTGGCCGTCGTCCTCGCCGACACGGTCGGGGCCGCGGAGGAGGGCTGCCGGAAACTGGCCGTCGAGTACGAGGTGCTGCCCGCGGTCTTCGACCCCGAGGAGGCCATGGCCGACGGAGCACCGCAACTGCACGGCTCGGAGGACCCGTTCGTCCGCGACTGCGTCCACAACCTCCTGCTGGAGATCCACTCCCACATCGGCGACGTCGACGCGGGCTTCGCCGCGGCCGACGTGGTCCACGAGGCCACCTACGTCTCACCGCGCGTGCAGCACGCGCACCTGGAGACCCACGGCTCGATCGCCTGGATGGAGGACGGCCGGCTGAACGTGCGCACCAGTTCGCAGTCCCCGTCGATCGCGAAGGTCAAACTGGCCTACCTCTTCGCGCTGCGCCCGGACCAGCTCCGCGTCTTCTGCATGCGCGTCGGCGGCGGCTTCGGCGGGAAGCAGGAGGTCATCTCGGAGGACCTGGTCGCGCTCGCCACCCTGGACACCGGGCGGCCCGTCTGCCTCGAGTACACGCGCGAGGAGGAGTTCACCACGGCCTCGCCCCGGCATCCGATGAAGCTGACGGTGAAGCTCGGCGCGAAGGCGGACGGCACCCTCACGGCCTTCCAGGTCCGCAACGTTTCCAACACCGGCGCCTACGGCAACCACGGCGGCGAGACGCTCTACGCGGGCGGGGCCGCCGTCATGATCTACCGCTGCCCCAACAAGAAGTACGACGCCTACTCCGTCTACACCAACACCGTTCCGAGCGGCGCGCTGCGCGGCTACGGGATGACCCAGCCGGCCTTCGCCGTGGAGTCCGCGATGGACGAGCTGGCCCTCGCCCTGCACATGGATCCGCTCGAACTGCGCCGCCGCAACATCGTGCGCCCCGGCGATCAGCTGGTCGCGATGCACGAGGGCCCCGATGACGTGATGTTCAACGAGGACGGGCTCGCCAAGTGCATCGACCTCGTGGCCGGCGCCCTGGCCCGTACGGCCGATCAGCCCTCCCCCGGCCCGGGGTGGCTCGTCGGGGTCGGCGTCGCGAGTTCCCTGCACGAGACCGCGCCCCCCACCGAGCACATATCGGAGGCCTGGATCACGCTGGGCGACGACCTCGTGTACGAACTGGCCGTCGGTACCGTCGAATTCGGGGAGGGCACCTCGACGGCGCACGTCCAGATCGCGGCGAACCAGCTGGGTACGACCCCGTCGCGGATCCGCCTGGTGCAGGCCGACACCGACCGCACGGGATTCGACACCGGCGCCTTCGCCAGCGCGGGCCTCTTCGTGGCCGGCAACGCGGTGCTGCGCGCCGCCAACGCGGTGCGCGACCGCATCCTGGAGTTCGCCGCCGCGCACACGGGCGTCCATCCGGTGATGTGCTCGATGGACGACGAGGACGTCGTCTGCGGGGACGAACGCGTCCCGCTGGCCGAGCTCGTCGCCCTGGCCCGGGCCCGCGGCATCCGCTTCACCGCCGCCCGCAAGGCCTACGGTTCGCCCCGCAGCGTCACCTCCAACACCCAGGGCTTCCGGATCGCCGTCCACCGGGTGACCGGTGAGATCCGTATCCTGCACAGCGTCCACGCCGCCGACGCCGGTGTGCTCATCAACCCGGAGCAGGTACGGGGGCAGGTGGACGGCGGGGTCGCCCAGGGCATCGGATTCGCGCTGACCGAGAACTTCCGGATCGACGCGAACGGCGTCATGGTCAATCCGAACCTGCGCAACTACCGGATCCCCACCTACGCCGACGTCCCCCGCACCGAGCTGCTCCTGGTGGGTTCGTCCGACTCCGTCGGGGCCATGCACTCGAAGGGCATGGCGGAATGCTGCATCAACCCGGTCGCCCCCGCGCTGGCGAACGCGCTCCGCGATGCCACGGGCATCCGCTACCGCGAGCTGCCCTTCACTCCGGAGCGGATCTACAGCCGGCTGGGTGAGAGCCGGTCGGCGGCGACGGGCCCGAGACGATGACCACCGACGAGCAGGCGGAAGCGGCGGCGACCGTCATCATCGGCCACAGGGTCCGCCCCGGCATGGAGCTGGAGTACGAGAAGTGGCAGGAGAGCGTCACGGCCGCCGCCGCCCGGTACGCCGGGCACCTGGGCGCCGAGGTCTCCCCGCCGACGGACCTCCAGCCGGACTGGGTCGTCGTCTACCGCTTCGACTCGGTGGCCCATCTGCAGGCGTGGATCAACGGCGCGACCCGGCAACGGCTCCTCGACATCGGACAGAAGTTCTTCGACGGTCCCGGGACCCAGCAGGTGATCAGCGGCGGCACCCAGCCCACGGACCCGCTCGTGACCGTGGTGGTGACCCACCGCGTCCACCCGGACCAGGTCGAGGACTTCCTCGCCTGGCAGCGCCGCATGAGCGAGGAGGAGGGCAAGTTCGACGGGTTCCGCGGGACCGAGCTCTTCCGCCCCATCGAGGGCCTCCAGGACGAATGGACCACCCTGTACCGCTACGACAACGCCGAACACCTCGACGCCTGGCTGACGTCGGCGAAACGGCGGGAGGTCCTCGCCGAGGGCGAGAAGTTCAACGACTTCAAACTGCGCACGATCGACAACTCGTTCGGCAGCTGGTTCGCCTTCGAGGAGAACGGCAGGGAGGCGCCCCCGCCCTCGGACACCAAGACCGCCATCGCCGTCTGGGTCGGCCTGTACCCGACCGTCGTGCTGCTGGCGCTCGCCCTGTCGCCGCTCAAGTGGCCGATCTGGCTCGGGCTGCTCGTGGGCAACCTGCTGTCGAGCCTCGCCATGACCTTCTTCACCATGCCGTACTACGTGAACCGCCTGCTCAAGCGGTGGCTGTGGCCCCCTCCGGGCGAACCGGCGGCGCGGACCCATCTCCTGGGCCTCGGCCTCGTCTTCGGGGCGCTCGCGTTCTGGGTCGTCGTCTTCTACCTCGTCACACGGCAGTTCTGGACGCTGCCCTGAGGGCGGGGAGGGCGGCCGGCCTCCCCGCCCCGCCGGGTCAGTCGCTGTAGGTCTCGCCCCGCTCGGCCTTCTCCACCAGGGAGGCGGGCGGGGTGAAGCGCTCCCCGTACGCGTCGGCGAGCTCGCGGGCGCGGGCGACGAAGCCGGGCAGGCCGCCCTCGTAGCCGTTGATGTACTGGATCACACCGCCGGTCCAGGCCGGGAAGCCGATGCCCATGATGGAGCCGATGTTGGCGTCGGCGATCGAGGTCAGCACGCCCTCGTCCAGGCAGCGGACGGTGTCCAGCGCCTCGGAGAAGAGCATCCGCTCCTTCATGTCGGCGAACGGGATCTCGGCGTCCGGCTTGGCGAAGTGCTCGCGCAGGCCGGGCCAGATGCGCGAGCGCTTGCCGGCCTCGTCGTACTCGTAGAAGCCGGCCCCGCCGCTGCGGCCGGGGCGGCCGAACTCGTCGACCATGCGGTCGATGACCCGGTCGGCCGGGTGCTCGGCCCACGCCCGGCCCTCGGCTTCGAAGGCCTTGCGCGTCTCGTTGCGGATCTTGCGCGGGAGGGTGAGGGTCAGCTCGTCCATCAGGGAGAGCACCTTCGCCGGGTACCCGGCCTGGGCGGCGGCCTGCTCGATGGAGGCGGGCTCGATGCCCTCGCCGACCATGGCCACGCCCTCGTTGATGAACTGGCCGATGACGCGCGAGGTGAAGAATCCGCGCGAGTCGTTGACCACGATCGGGGTCTTGTTGATCTGGCGGACCAGGTCGAAGGCGCGGGCGATGGCCTCGTCGCCGGTCTGCTCGCCCTTGATGATCTCGACCAGCGGCATCTTGTCGACGGGCGAGAAGAAGTGCAGCCCGATGAAGTCGGCGGGCCGCTTCACGCCCTCCGCGAGCCCGGAGATCGGCAGGGTGGAGGTGTTGGAGCAGAGCAGCGCGTCGGGCGCGATGACGTCCTGGATCTCCTGGAACACCTTGTGCTTGAGGGCGGTGTCCTCGAAGACGGCCTCGATGACGGCGTCGCAGCCCGCCAGGTCGGCAGCCTCGGCGGTGGGCGTGATCCGGGCGAGCAGCTCGTCGCGCTGGGCCTCGGTGCTGCGGCCGCGGGAGACGGCCTTGTCGAGCAGCTTCTGCGAGTACGCCTTGCCCTTGGCGGCGGCTTCGGCGGAGACGTCCTTGAGGACCACCTCGATGCCCGCGCGGGCGCAGGAGTAGGCGATGCCCGCGCCCATCATGCCCGCCCCCAGGACGGCGACCTTGCGGACCGTGCGCGGCTCGACGCCCTGGGGGCGGCTGCGGCCCGCGTTGACGGCCTGGAGGTCGAAGAAGAACGCCTGGATCATGTTCTTGGCGGTCTGGCCGGTGACCAGCTCGGTGAAGTAGCGGGCCTCGATGGTCAGCGCGGTCTCGAAGTCCACCTGGGAGCCCTCGACGGCGCAGGCCAGGATGTTGCGCGGAGCCGGGTACGGCGCGCCGTTCAGCTGCTTCTTCAGGTTCGCGGGGAAGGCCGGGAGGTTGGCGGCGAACTTGGGGTTCGCCGGGGTGCCGCCGGGGATCCGGTAGCCTGGGACGTCCCAGGGCTGCTGCGACTCGGGGTGCGCGTCGATGAAGGCGCGGGCCTTGGCGAGCATCTCCTCGGGGGTGGCGGCCAGTTCGTGGACCAGGCCGTTCTCCAGGGCGCGCTTCGGGTTGTACTGGGTCCCCTGCAGCAGCACCTTGAGCAGCGCGTCGGCGATGCCCATCAGCCGTACGGTACGGGTGACACCGCCGCCGGCCGGGAGCAGGCCGAGGGTGACCTCGGGCAGGCCGATCTTGGAGCCGGGCGCGTCGAGGGCGACGCGGTGGTGGGAGGCGAGGCAGATCTCGTAACCGCCGCCCAGGGCGGCGCCGTTGATGGCGGCGACCACGGGCTTGCCGAGGGTCTCGATGCGGCGCAGCGAGCGCTTGATGGCGGTGCCGGTGTCGAAGGCGAGACCGGCGTCCTCGGGGCGGAGCCGGATCATGTCCTTGAGGTCGCCGCCGGCGAAGAAGGTCTTCTTGGCGGAGGTGTAGATGATGCCCCGGATGGAGTCCTTCTCGGCCTCGGCGCGGTCGGCGATGGCCGCGATGGAGTCCTTGAAGGCCTGGTTCATCGTGTTGGCGGACTGGCCGGGGTCGTCGAGGACAAGGGTGACGACGCCGGTCTCGTCCTGTTCCCAGCGAATGGTGCGGGTCTCGGTCATGGGGTGGGTCTCCGTGGAAGTCTGGTTCAGCAGGGCCGGAAGGGGGCCGGGGTGTCCCGGCTCGGGCGCTGCGCGGCAGTCGGGCCTGCGCGGCGCCGCACGGCTAGAGGCGTTCGACGATGGTGGCGACGCCCATGCCGCCGCCGACGCAGAGGGTGACGAGCCCGTAGCGCTTGTCCTGGCGCTCCAGTTCGTCGACTACGGTGCCGAGCAGCATCGCGCCGGTGGCGCCGAGCGGGTGGCCGAGCGCGATGGCGCCGCCGTTGACGTTGACCTTGTCCAGGGAGACGCCCATGTCCTTGACGAAGCGCAGGACGACGCCGGCGAAGGCCTCGTTCATCTCGATGAGGTCGATGTCGTCGATGGTCAGGCCGGCCTTGGCGAGGGCCTTGCGGGTGGCGGGGGCGGGGCCGGTGAGCATGATGGTGGGCTCGGAGCCGGAGACGGCCGCCGAGACGATCCGGGCGCGCGGCGTCAGGCCGCCCCGCTCACCGGCCTCGCGGGAGCCGATGGCGACGAGCGCGGAGCCGTCGACGATGCCGGAGGAGTTGCCCGCGTGGTGGACGTGGTCGATCTTCTCGATCCAGTGGTACTTCTGCAGGGCGACGGCGTCGAAGCCGCCGAGGTCGCCGATGTCGGCGAAGGAGGGCTTGAGCTTGGCGAGGGTGTCGGCCGTCGTGCCGGGGCGGACGAACTCCTCGTGGTCCAGGACGACCAGGCCGTTGCGGTCGGTGACCGGGACCACGGACTTCGCGAAGCGGCCCTCCTTGATGGCGGTGGCGGCCCGCTCCTGGGAGAGGGCGGCGTACTCGTCCACGTCGCGCCGGGAGAATCCCTCGATGGTGGCGATGAGGTCGGCGCCGATGCCCTGCGGTACGAAGCCGGTGTCCCAGTTGGTCATCGGGTCGGCGAACCAGGCGCCGCCGTCGGAGGCCATGGGGACGCGGGACATGGACTCGACGCCGCCCGCGAGGACCAGGTCCTCCCAGCCGGAACGCACCTTGGCGGCCGCCAGGTTGACGGCCTCCAGGCCCGACGCGCAGAAGCGGTTCTCCTGGACGCCGGCCACGGTGTCCGGCAGCCCGGCCGCGATGGCCGCGATCCGGGCGATATCGGAGCCCTGGTCGCCCACCGGGCCGACGACGCCGAGCACGATGTCGTCGATGGCGGCGGGGTCCAGGCCGGGGTTGCGCTCGCGCAGGGCGTGGATGAGGCCGACGACCAGGTCGATCGGCTTGGTGCCGTGCAGGGCGCCGTTGGCCTTGCCGCGGCCGCGCGGGGTGCGGATCGCGTCGTATACGTAAGCTTCGGTGCTCACTGGTCAAGCCTTTCGGGGAGGTCCGGTGCGGTCGTTAGCCGAGGAGGGAGCGGCCGATGATCTCTTTCATGATCTCGGTCGTGCCGCCGTAGATGGTCTGGATGCGGCCGTCGGTGAAGGCCCGCGCGACCCGGTATTCGGTCATGTATCCGTACCCGCCGTGCAGTTGCAGGCAGCGGTCGGCGACACGCTTCTGGAGTTCGGTGGCCCACCACTTGGCCATCGAGGCGTGGACGTGGTCCAGTTCGCCGTTGGAGTGGTCGGTGATGCAGCGGTCGAGGAAGGTGCGGGTGACCGCGCACTCGGTGGCCATCTCGGCGATCTCGAAGCGGATGTGCTGGAGCTTGGAGAGCGGCCGGCCGAAGGCCTCCCGCTCCTTGACGTACTGGGTGGTGATCTCCAGAAGGTACTCGGCGGCGGCGATGCCGGCCATCGCGATGCCCATCCGCTCCTGCGCCAGGTTGGTCATCAGGTGGACGAAGGCGCCGTTCAGCTCGCCGAGCAGGTTCTCCTTGGGGACGCGTACGTCGTGGAAGAACAGCTCGGCGGTGTCCTGGGCCTTCTGGCCGATCTTGTCGAGGTTGCGGCCGCGCTCGAAACCCTCCGTGCCGCGCTCGACGACCAGCAGCGACAGGCCGTGTGCGCCGCCCTCGGGCGTGGTCTTCGCGACGACGATCACCAGGTCGGCGAGGATGCCGTTGGAGATGAAGGTCTTGGAGCCGTTGAGCACCCAGTGGTCCCCGCGGTCCTCCGCGGTGCTGCGGATCCCCTGGAGGTCGGAGCCCGCGCCGGGCTCGGTCATCGCGATGGCGGTGACGGTCTCCCCGGAGCAGAATCCGGGCAGCCAGCGGCGCTTCTGCTCCTCGGTGGCGAGCGAGGTCAGGTAGGGGCCGATGATGTCGTTGTGCAGGCCGATGGCGAGGCCGGCGGCCCCGGCCCGGGTGAACTCCTCGGCGATCACGGCGGCGTAGCGGAAGTCGGTGTTCCCGCCGCCCCCGTACTCCTCCGGGACCGCGAGGCCGAGCAGCCCCTGCCGGCCGGCGGCCCGCCAGGCCTCGCGGCTGACGATGCCGTCCTTCTCCCACTGCTCGTAGTGCGGCAGCACCTCCTTGTTCAGGAAGGTGCGGACGGTCTCGCGGAACGCCTCGTGGTCGGCGTCGAAGATCTGGCGCTTCATCGGTCGGCTCCCTAAAGCCAGTTCTTGACGGTTTCGATCAGCCGGGCCGGGTCGGCGCCGACGGGCGTGACGTTGAGCATGGTGACGCCCGCCTCGCGGAAGGCCTCGACACGCTCGCGTACGTAGCCCTCGGGCCCGCACAGCGTCATCAGCTCGCAGAATTCGTCCGGGACGGCGGCCGCGGCGTCGCGCTTGCGGCCGGCGAGGTACAGCTCCTGGATCCTGCGGGCTTCCTCCTCGTAGCCGTAGGCCACGGCGAGGTCGTTGTAGAAGTTCTTGCCGACCGCGCCCATGCCGCCCACGTACAGGGCGATCTGCGGGCGCGCGAGGTCCCGTACGGCGGCCGCGTCCTCGCCGATGGCGAGCAGGCCGCCCGCCACGGTCTGCAGCGGGCCGAGCTCCGCCGGCCTCTTGGCCGCGCCTTCGGCGAGGGCGCTCCCCCACACCGCGTGGGCCTTCTCGGGGATGAAGAGGGTCGGCAGCCAGCCGTCGGCGATCTCGGCGGTCAGCCGTACGTTGGCCGGGCCGAGCGAGGCGATGTACACGGGGACGGCGTCGCGGACCGGCCGGGTCAGGATCTTCAGCGGCTTGCCGTGCCGGCCGCCCTTCTCGGGCGGCAGCGGCATGTCGGTGATGCCGTGGTGGTCGATCGTCTCGCGGCGCCAGATGCGGCGGCACAACTCGACGGTCTCGCGGGTGCGGCCGAGCGGTCTGTCGTACGGCTTCCCGTGCCAGCCCTCCACCACCTGCGGGCCGGAGGCGCCGAGGCCGAGCAGCGCGCGGCCGCCGGAGACCGCGTCCAGGCCGGCGGCGGTCTGGGCGATGAGGCCGGGGGTGCGCGAGTAGACGTTGAGGATGGCCGAGCCGATCCTCATCCGCTCGGTGCGGGCCGCGAGGTAGCCCATGATCGTCGGGGAGTCGAAGCCCCAGGCCTCGGCGACCCACACGGCGTCGAGCCCGGCCGATTCCAGCGCCGCGGCCTGGTCGGCGGCCCGGCGCGGGTCTCCGGCATAGTCGAGCATCATCGACAGTTCCATCAGCCCTCCTTCCCGAGCAGGGCCGGCACGCCCCAGTCGGCGGCGACGGACGCGGTGTCCGCCCCGGGCTGGGCGGGGCCGGAGGTCACGGCCACCGGGGTCGCGGAGAAGCGCGGCGCGGGGGCGGGCTGGGTGATCCCGCCGAAGTCGGTGAAGGTGCCGCGGGCGGCGAGGTGGGGGTGGTGCGGGGCCTCGCGCAGCGAGAGCACGGGCGCCACGCAGGCGTCGGTGCCCTCGAAGACCGCCGTCCACTCCTCGCGCGTACGGGACTTGAAGCGGGCGGCGACGGCCTCGCGGAGTTCGCCCCAGCGGGCGAGGTCCTTGCGGGCCGGGGCCTCGTCCTTGATGCCGAGGAGCTCCACGAAGGTGTCGTAGAACTGCTGCTCCAGCGCCCCGACCGCCATGTACTGGCCGTCGGAGGTCTCGTAGGTGCCGTAGAAGGGGCAGCCGCCGTCGAGGAGGTTGGCCCCGCGCCGGTCCTGCCAGCCGCCGGCCGTCATCATTCCGTGGATCATCGCGGTGAGGTGGGCGGTCCCGTCGACGATGGCCGCGTCGACGACCTGGCCGGCGCCGCCGGGGGTGCGGGCGTGCTGGAGGGCGGCGAGGACGCCGATGACGAGGTAGAGGGAGCCGCCCGCGTAGTCGCCGACGAGGTTGGCGGGCACGGCGGGGGGCTCGCCCGGGTTGCCGATCATGCCGAGGGCCCCGGTGAGGGCGATGTAGGCGATGTCGTGCCCGGCGGTGTGCGCGAGGGGGCCCTCCTGGCCCCAGCCGGTCATGCGTCCGTAGACCAGCCGCGGATTGCGCGCGTGGCAGTCGGCCGGGCCGACGCCGAGCCGCTCGGCGACCCCGGGGCGGAAGCCCTCGATGAGGATGTCGGCCCGCTCGACCAGGTCGAGCACCCGGGCGGGGCCCTCGGCGGCCTTGAGGTCGACCAGTACGGAACGTTTGTTGCGGTTGGTGACGTCATACGCCGGATTGACCGCGAGCCCGCCGCCCCCGGGCCGGTCCACCCGTACGACGTCCGCGCCCAGGTCGGCGAGGAGCATGGCGGCGAACGGGCCGGGGCCGATGCCCGCCAGTTCGACGACGCGCACCCCGGCCAGCGGGCCGTTCCCTGTCACTGCCATCGAGCCCCCAGCGTCGGTAGGACCACCATGTGACACAACTGATGTAACACCAGTGATGCTAGGAACGTGTTCCACCGAGCACAACCCCCCGGGCCGAGCTCGGCGAATCCGGCGATCAAACCCCTCGCGGGCGGGTCGGTGGCCATGTAATCTGATCGAGCTTCAAACCTGAGCATGTTCAAAAACGAAAAATGGGGGGGCCGGTGCGCAATCGCCGACTCATGTTTTCCGCCGCCGCCATCGTCGCGGCCGGCGTCGGTCTCGTCCCGGGTGTCGCCAGCGCGACGGGCCCGGACGGGGCCAAGGGGACGGGCAACCAGGGGGTCTCCGTTCCCGACCTCGACCTGACCAAGGCCAAGGCCAAGGCGTACGGCGAGGAGACCTTCTCCAGCCCGGCGTCCAAGACGGTCCACCCGGCCGCCAAGGGCAAGCAGGCCGCTCCGCAGGCCGAGGGCTCCGCGTCCGTCGATCCGACGGTCGACCTCGTGGCCAAGGCCATGAGCGCCCACGCGGTCCAGCTGGACCTGACCTTCACCAAGGACCCGGAAGCCGCGATCAGCGCGGTCATCGAGTGGGGCGACGGCCAGACCTTGTCGACGCCCGGCTCGGGCGTCCAGGCCCAGAACCACACCTACGCGCATGCCGGTACCTACACGATCAAGGTCAGCCTGTTCGAAGGCACCACCCTCCGGGGCACGAACGAGGTCGTCTTCCGGACCCCGGGCAACGACTTCACCCCGCACGCCCCGACCCGTCTGCTCGACACCCGCGAGGGCATCGGCGCGGCCAAGGCCAAGGTGCCCGCCTTCGGAGTGACCCGCGTCAAGATCGCGGGCGCCGCGCAGATCCCGGTCGGCGCGACCGCGGTGGCCCTGAACGTCACGGTCACCAACCCCACCAAGGCCGGACACGTCCGCGTCTACGCCGACGACGAGGACCAGCCGACCACCTCGAACGTCAACTACGCCCCGGGACAGACCGTCCCGAACCTGGTGATCGCGTCGATCGGCGACAACGGCTACGTGGACATCTACAACCACGGCGACGGGGCGATCGACCTCATCGCGGACGTCACGGGCTACTTCACCAAGACCCCGGCCAGCGGCTACACCCCGCTCGACCCGAGCCGCGTCGTCGACACCCGTGAGGGCCTCGGCACGGGCAAGGGCGCGGTCCCGGGCTTCGGCAGCTTCAGCACCCAGATCCACGGCCGCGCGGGCGTCCCGTCGACGGCGAAGGCCGTAGCGCTCAACGTGACCGTCACCGAGCCGGGGGCGGCCGGTCACCTGACCGTCTACCCCTCCGGCGGCCAGGCCCCGACCTCGTCGAACCTGAACTTCACGACGGGCCAGACCATCGCCAACTCGGTCATCGTCCCGATCGGCCCGGACGGCAAGATCAGCGTCCGGAACGGCGGCGGGGCCGGGGCCCACGTGGTCGTCGACGTCGTCGGCTACTACAGCCCGGACAGCCAGGGCGCGCTCATCCGCATGACCCCCAGGCGCTGGTTCGACACCCGCGAGTGGAACAACCCGCTCGACGGACGCGGCTACATCTACGGCCGGGTCCTCGGCGGCGACCCGAACGTCAGCGCCCTCGTCCTCAACGCCACCGTCACCAACACCGCCGGCACCGGCTTCCTCACCGTCTCCCCGGACCCCAACTCCTGGGAGGCCTACCAGGGCAAGTGGCAGAGCTGGCCGACCCCGCCGAACTCCTCCAACCTCAACTGGACCCCGGGCAAGACCGTCCCGAACCTGGTTCAGGCGAGCGGCGGCGTCAACCACATCGTCGACTTCTGGAACATGGGCTACCAGTCCACCGACCTGGTCGTCGACACCTTCGCCTTCTACGCCACGAACTGATCCACCGGCAGGACCCGCACGACACGGCGCCCCGGGGACGGACCTCAGCGGTCCGGCTCCGGGGCGCCGCCCGTTCCCCTCCGCTCCGGGCCACCTGCCCGCACGGGCACCGCGGGTCCGCGCTAGCCTCAGCCACCGACACCAGCTGGGAGGAGCGGTCATGGACGCACGGGTTCGCAGCTCACAGGTCCGGCAGGACCATCCGGAACGGCCCTACGACGTCGTGCTGTTCGGGGCGACCGGGTTCGTGGGCGCGCTGACCGCCGAGTACCTGGCCGCGCACGCTCCCGCGGGCTGCCGGTGGGCCCTGGCCGGGCGGGACCTGGCCAAGCTGGAGCGGCTGCGCGAGCGGCTGGCCGCGCTCGATCCGGCCTGCGCGGGGCTGGATCTGCTGCGGGCGGACGCCTCCGACCCGGCGGCGGTGCGCGAACTGGCCGCCTCCACACGGGTCCTGGCCACGACCGTGGGACCGTACGTCTGGTACGGCACGGAGCTGGTCGCCGCCTGCGCGGCGACGGGCACGGACTACGTGGACCTCACCGGGGAGCCCGAGTTCGTGGACCGGATGTACGTGGAGCACGACGCGCGGGCCCGGGAGACCGGGGCGCGGATCGTGCACGCCTGCGGCTTCGACTCGATCCCGGCCGACCTGGGGGCGTACTTCACCGTGGGGCAGCTCCCGGAGGGGGTGCCGCTGCGCGTCGACGGGTTCCTGCGGTCCAACGCGCTCTTCTCCGGCGGCACGCTGGCCTCCGCGCTGACCGCGGTCAGCCGCGGCCCACAGACCCTCGCGGCCGCGCACGCCCGCCGACTGCACGAGCCCCGGCTGCTGGGGCGGCGGGCTCGCGGGCCGGTGGGGGCGCCGCGGTTCAGCCGGGAGACCGGCACGTGGGCGCTGCCGCTGCCCGTACTGGACCCGGCGATCGTGGCCCGGTCGGCGGCCGCCCTGGAGCGGTACGGCCCCGACTTCCGCTACCGGCACTACGCCTCGGTCAAGCACCTGCCCTTCGCGGTAGGCGGCGCGGCGGCGGTGGGCGCGACGGTGGCCCTGGCCCAGGTCCCGCCGGCCCGGCGGTGGCTGATGGACCGCTGGGAGGCGGGGCAGGGGCCGGACGCGGAGCGGCGGGCGCGCAGCTGGTTCACGGTGCGGTTCGTGGGCGAGGGCGGCGGCCGCCGCGTGTTCACGGAGGTGTCGGGCGGCGACCCGGGGTACGGGGAGACGGCGAAGATGCTGGCGGAGTCGGCGCTCTGCCTGGCCTACGACGCCCTGCCGGAGGCGGCCGGACAGCTGACGACGGCCGTGGCGATGGGGGACGCGCTGATCGACCGCCTGCGGAAGGCGGGGATCACCTTCCGCGTGGTGGACGTACGGGACGCGGGCTGATTCACCCGACGGCTTCGCGCAGGGCGCGGCGGCACAGGGAGTCGGCGTGCCTGGTCGTCTCCGGGATGCGGAAGCGGGGGCTGAGGGCGAGGGTGTGGGCGCAGGCGTTGTCGAGCGAGACGCGGTTGCCGACGGAGACGTAGACCGGCTTGACACCGTCCCGGGTCCGCAGTGCCCGGCCGACCTCGGTGCCGTCGGCCGCGAGCAGCGGGGCCGCGTCGCCGCGCCGGGCGCCCGGTTCCTGGTACGTGAAGGTGAAGGGGTTCTTCGCGACCCCGATGGCCGGGATGCCGGTGACCACACCGAGGTGGCAGGCGAGCCCGAAGCCGCGGGGGTGGGCGAGCCCGTAGCCGTCGCAGACGACGAGGCCGGGCACGGCGGTGAGGGAGTCGAGGGCGGCCAGTACGGTGGGCAGTTCGCGGAAGGCGAGCAGCCCGGGCACGTAGGGGAAGCTGACGTGCCCGACGGCGGTGGCCTCCTCGACGACCTCCAGGGTGGCGGCATCGAGCACCACGGCCGCGGCGGCGACCAGGTCGCGCTCGTCGTCGTAGGCCACGTCGACTCCCGCGACCAGTCCGCGGCCGGGTGGCGGGCCGGGCTCGGTGAACACGAGCCGATGGCGTAGTTCGTCCTGTATCGCCCGGGCCTCGGCCTCGTCGGCGGGGGTCTTCACACTCGTCATGATGGTGCGAGAGTAGCCTGGCGATCATGTTCGTCATGGAGCTCACGTACACCGCGCCCGTCGAAGCCGTCGAAGAACAGATGGACGCCCACATCGCCTGGCTGGACGGCTATTACGCCGCGGGCGTCTTCCTCGCGTCGGGGCGCAAGGTCCCGCGCGACGGCGGGATGATCCTGGCCGGCGGGGTCTCCCGCGCGGAGATCGAGAAGATCGCGGCCGAGGACCCCTTCACGGTGGCGGGGGTCTGCGCCTACCGCATCACGGAGTTCATGGCCACGAAGACCTCGGCGGACCTGTCGACGGTCCGGGAGAACCCGGCGCTCTAGTCCGACCGGGGGCCGGGGCCGGGGGCTCACGCTCCCGGCCCGATCCTCATTCTGCTCCCGCCGCCGAGGGCCTGGATCACGTGCCACCTGCCCGGCCCCCGGTGGACGGACCGGGCATGGACCGGATCACCCCCGCGCCCCTCGCGCGTTGATCAGCGGCGCTCCAGCCGGGCCACCCGGCCCTTCTCGCCCGCCGCCCAGCAACCCGCGTCCGGAGCGCAGTCGACCGTGTCGAACGAGCCCGCGTCCAGGCTCCGCCAGGTGCGGCCCCCGTCGAGGGTCACGTCCGTGCCCGTCGGGCCCACCGCGAGGGCGGCGGCGCCGCCGTACGGGTACCAGGCCGCGCCCGACCGGTAGGCCGGCGGCGGGGTGGCCGCCCGGCTCCACGTGCGGCCGCCGTCGGAGGACAGGGCCGCGGCCTGCGGGGAGGCCTGCCCGGTGCGGTAGTCGCCGCCGACCGCGAGGCCCCTCGTACGGTCGCGGAAGGCGAGGGCGAAGACCCCGCGCGCCGGGTCCCCGGCCGGGACGGTGGACTCGGCGGCCCGCCAGGTCAGGCCGCGGTCGGCGGAGTGCAGCACGCGCGCGGTGGCCCCGCCGCCCGTGGCCAGCCAGACGTCGCGCGGGCCGGCGGCCACCAGGCACTGGCCGCTCGCCGCGAAACCGGCCTCGCCGGGCAGCGCGGCCGGCATGCCGTCGGCCGGCAGGACCCGCCAGCTGCGGCCCCCGTCGTCCGTGGACAGGATGCGGAACTTCCCGTCCACCGGGTCGCTCATCGCCAGGCCGTGCCGGGAGTCGAAGAAGGTGAGGCAGTCGTAGAAGGCGCGGGGGTCGGGATTGCGGAAGGTCTCGGTCCAGGTGGCGCCGCCGTCCTCGGTGCGCAGCACCCTGGAGGCCTCGCCCTCGCCGATGGAGAGGGCGACGGCGCGGCGCGCGTCGAAGGCCTCCACATCGCGCAGCTCCAGCCCCTCGGCGACTGCGGCGGGCGGCGAGACGTCCTGCCAGCTGCGCCCGCCGTCCACCGTGCGCAGCACCGTCCCCTTGGAGCCGGCCACCCAGGCCGTGCTCCGGCTGACCGCCGCCAGCCCGCGGAACCGCGCGTCCTTGCCGGTGTCCTTCAGCGCCCAGCCCGCGCCGGCGCCACCCCCGCCCCCGCCGCGCAGGTCCGGTAACTCTCCCCCGGCCCGGGCGGGTGCGGCCGACAGCCCCACCGCCAGCGCCGCCGCGCACAGGCCCACTCCGATTCCCAGAAGTCTCATGGCGCCGGAAGCTAACGCACCCCCGATTCCCCGTCCAGGGTGCGTCCCCCGGAGGGTGCGTTGGGCCTGTGGAGTGAGCGGTAACCAGCCCTTTTGCAGCCCTGCGGAACCGGTGGAACCGACCGGCCCGCCGTCCGCCACACCTCCCCCGCCGGTCACTCTGTGCGATCACACAGGTGGATTCCAGCCAATTCGTGACACAGCTCACGTCAGCCCCCCTGCACGGATTTGCCGATTCCGGCGTCTATCGGGTTGCCGGGTTCCACCCCCCAGCCCGGCAGCAGATCCGCCGCAAGGGAGTGAGCCTTGATCACTGTCATCGAGCAGGCCGTACAGGCCCGTCTGGTCGCCACCGCGCCGAAGGTCGAGACCGTTCCCGTCACCCTCTGCTACGACCGGGCGGATCCGTTCGCCGTGCGGATGGCGTTCCCCGCCCCGGCCACGCTGGAGGGCATCGAGGTCTCCTGGACCTTCGCACGCGAGCTGCTGGAGTCCGGGCTCGACCGCCCGTCGGGCTGGGGCGACGTGCGCGTGCGCCCGTACGACGCCGACCGGACCACGATCGAGTTCCACGCGCCGGAGGGCGTGGCGGTCGTGCTCATGGTGACGGCCGAGCTGCACCGGTTCCTGGAGCGGGCCTCGACCGTGGTCCCGCCCGGCCTGGAGCACCTCTACCTCGACATGGACCACAGCCTGGCCGAGCTGATGCGCGACACCCGCTGAACACCGCCGGTCCGTAATTCGTTTGCGGGCGGCTCCGGCCGCCCGTAGCTTCGTCGATGCCACATCCCCGTCGAACGGAGCAGGACGTTGCTCTTCTGAGGTCCGAGACACCGACCACCGATCCCTGACCACTCACCGATCGCAGGCTCGGCTGTCTCCCCGCGTTGCACGCACCACTCACGCAACCTGGAGGCCTCCATGAGTCATCCCCCTGCTTACGTCACCTGCTCCGAACTGTCCTTCGACTGGCCCGACGGCACCCCCGTCTTCGAGGGGTTCCAACTCGCCGTCGGCCCCGGCCGCACCGGCCTGATCGGACTCAACGGCTGCGGGAAATCCACCCTGCTGAAACTGATCTCCGGTGAACTGACCCCTTCCGATGGCCAGTTGTCCACCGCCGGAACCGTCGGGTACCTCCCGCAGAACCTCACCCTCGACACCGCGCTGCGCGTGGACGAGGCCCTCGGCATCCACACCGTCCGCGCCGCCCTGCACGCCATCGAGGCGGGCGAGGCCACCGAGGCGAACTTCGCCGCCGTCGGCGACGACTGGGACGTCGAGGAACGGGCCCTGGCCACGCTCGACCAGCTCGGGCTCGCCCGCATCGGGCTGGACCGTACCGTCGGCGAGGTGTCGGGAGGTGAGGGCGTCCTGCTGCGGCTGGCCGCCCTGCTGCTCGCACGCCCCGACGTCCTGCTCCTGGACGAGCCCACCAACAACCTCGACCTGCGGGCCCGGGGCCGCCTGTACGCGGCGGTCGAGTCCTGGACCGGCGTGATGGTCCTGGTCAGCCACGACCGGGAGCTGCTGGAGCGGGTCGACCAGATCGCCGATCTGCGCGACGGCGAAGTCCGCTGGTACGGCGGCAACTTCACGGACTACGAGGAGTTGCTCGCCACCGAGCAGGAGGCGGCCGAGCGGATGGTCCGGGTCGCGGAGGCCGACGTGCAGCGCCAGAAGCGCGAACTGATGGACGCGCAGGTCAAATTGGCGCGGCGCAAGCGGTACGGCCAGAAGATGTACGAGAACAAGCGCGAGCCGAAGATCGTGATGGGCGCCCGCAAGCGCGCGGCGCAGGAATCGGCCGGCAAGCACCGCATCATGCACACCGAGAAGCTGGCGCAGGCGAAGGAACGGCTGGACCAGGCGGTGGAGGCGGTCCGCGACGACGACGCCATCCGGATCGAACTGCCGGCCACCCAGGTCCCGCCGGGGCGGCAGGTCCTGACCCTGAGCGATCTGCGCCTGGCCCACGGGGCGCGCGTACCGGGCGAGTGGGAGCTGCGCGGTCCGGAGCGGATCGCACTGGTGGGCCGCAACGGCTCGGGCAAGACCACGCTGCTCCGCACGATCGCGGGGCTGGTCGAGCCGGAGTCGGGATCGACGGTCACGCACGTGGCCGCGCGGTACCTGCCGCAGCGGCTGGACGTGCTCGACGAGAGCCGTTCGGTGGTGGAGAACGTGGCGCGGTTCGTCCCGCAGGCCACGAACAACGTGATCCGGGCGCGGCTCGCGCACTTCCTGTTCCGGGGCGCCCGCGCGGACCGGCCGGCCGGCACCCTGTCGGGCGGCGAGCGATTCCGGGCGGCGCTGGCGGCGCTGCTGCTGGCGGAGCCCGCTCCGCAGCTGCTGATGCTGGACGAGCCGACGAACAATCTGGATCTGGCGAGCGTGCGGCAGTTGACGGACGCGCTCGACGCCTACGAGGGCGCGCTCGTGGTGGCGAGCCATGACGTGCCGTTCCTCGAGTCGATCGGCATCACACGGTGGCTGCTGCTGGACGGCGAACTGAGGCCGACCACGGCCGAGGAGGTCCGGGAGACGCTGTGGCACGGGTGATCGGGCTAATGGGGCAGTAACGCCCACGACTTGGTTCCCCCCAGGGGGGTCAGGACGGGGGTGAGCCCCCAGTCCCCGCCACAGGCCTCGACGGCCGCGGCGAGCAGCCACATCCCGCGGCTGCGCCGGCGCCGGCACTCCTCGCTCGCCTCGGGCGAGGAGTGCGCCGGGTGCTGGTCGTAGACGACGATCCGCAGCGCGTCGAACTGCCAGCGGATCTTCAGCATCATCTCCTTGTCGGGCGTGAACCGGTGTGCGCACGCGACGAGTTCGGAGGCGGCGAGGGCCGCCGTGTCACAGAGGTCCGCCAGGCCGTGCCGGGTGAGCAGGGACCGGACGACGGAGCGGGCACTGCCCGCGCAGTGGGCGCCGCCGGGCAGGCCTATCGAGTAGTTCAGCTTCTCCGCCCCGGGCGGCGGGGGCTGCCGAAGCTCGTGGACCGGCGGCCGCAGGCCACGGAGGGTGCCCGTCATCGTGCTGCTCCAAGGATGGGTGTGATCGGTGTGATCGACAGCAGTGTGATCAAAGACCGGGTGGTCGTGGAGTGGTCATACGGGACCAGGAGGTCGCCCCGTGTGAGACTTGCACTACCGACCGTAGCGTAACCCGGTGCACAGTGCTACTACTTGTACGACCACCTGCTGATTTCTCATGTCATTTCCGGACGGGTACGGGCACGCACGCCCGCCCCGGACCGAGGAAGGGGGAACCGTGCCACCCAGGAGTACGCCCACCGCGCGGCAGCAGCGCCTCGGCTCCGAGCTGCGCAGACTTCGCGAGCAGTCCGGGATGACGGTCCAGCAGGCGGCGGCTCTCCTGGGGGTCGACCGCACCCGTATCCCGAACATCGAATCCGGCCGGATCGGGATCAGCGCCGAGCGTGTCCGCACGCTCGCCTTCAACTACGACTGCCCCGACACGGGGCTCGTGGAGCTGCTCGCGTCGATGGCGCAGGAGCGGGACAAGGGGTGGTGGGAGCAGCACCGGGGGATGCTGCCGCCCGCGCTGCTCGACATCTGCGAGCTGGAGCACCACTCGGTCGCCCTGCACACCGCGGTCACCACGCACATACCCGGCCTGCTCCAGACCGAGGCGCACGCGCAGGCGGTCTTCGACACCGCCGACCCGCCGCTGCCGCAGCCGGACCTGCAGGCGCGGCTCGCCCTGCGGATGAGCCGCCAGCAGGTGTTCGCGCGGGAGCGGCCGCCGCTGTACGAGGTGGTGGTGCACGAGGCCGCGCTGCGGATGCAGTTCGGCGGGCCGAAGGTGGCGCGGGCGCAGCTCGAGCACATAGCGGAGCAGTCGGAGCGGCCCCGTACGACGGTACTGGTCATCCCGTTCACCGCGGGCGGGTTCCCGGGCGCCGGGCAGTCCTTCACGTACGCCGTGGCCGCGACAAGCCAGCTGGACACCGTGCAGCTGGACAGCTCGCACGGCTCGATGCTGCTGGACTCGCACATGAAGCTGCTGCGGTACCGGGGGCTGCTGGAGCGGCTGCGCTCGCTGGCACTGCCGGCCGCCGCCTCCCGCGATTTCATCCACGCCATCGCACAGGGCCTCTGACCGGATCCCACGAGGAGACGAGAGACAACATGAGCACGACCACAGCCACGACCACGACCACGACCGAGACCACCGCGACCGATATCGCCTGGGACGAGGCTTTCTGCAGCGAGGGAGCCAACTGCTTCCGCTTCGGCCGTGACGCCGAGGGGATGGCGTACATCGGAACGACGGAGTCCGCGGCCTACGTCACCGACTCCATCGACGCCCTCCGGGCTCTGATCTCCGCCGTCAAGGCCGGAGCGGCGGATCACCTCCTGGCGTGACGATGGCCCGGCGGCGCCCGACGAGAGTCCACCCTCGGGGCACATTCCCCCTTCCGCTTCCCTCCCACACCCCCCGCAGACTGCACAGATAACTGGATGTAACCGGACATAGGCACGGCAGGGGCTTGGCCTCGTCTTGATGTCGCGCTTAACCTACGACTCCGTAGGCTACGGAACCGTAGGTAATTCGCTTTGCACCCAGGAGTACCCGTGACGATCACCTCTCCCCACCTCGGCAGCTCGGAGGCGTGGACCGACGCCAAGCTGCTGTACGCGCTGGAAGAGGTGGTCGAGAAGGAGCTCAACCGCCACCTGAAGGTCCAGAAGGACTGGATGCCCCACGAGTACGTCCCGTGGAGCGACGGCCGGAACTTCCCGGGCTTCTTCGAGGACGGCGAGGCCTGGCAGCCCGACCAGTCCAAGGTCACCGAGATCGGCAAGATCGCCCTCGTCGTGAACCTGCTGACCGAGGACAACCTCCCCAGCTACCACCACGAGATCGCGACGCTCTTCGGCCGCAACGGCGCCTGGGGCACCTGGGTGCACCGCTGGACGGCCGAGGAGGGCCGCCACGGCATCGTGATGCGCGACTACCTGCTGGCCTCGCGCGCCGTGGACCCGGACAAGCTGGAAGCGTTCCGCATGCAGCACATGTCGGAGGGTTTCGAGTCCGACAACCGCCACTCGATGCTGCACTCCGTGGCGTACGTGGCCTTCCAGGAGCTCGCCACCCGCATCTCGCACCGCAACACCGGCCACCAGTCCGGTGACCCGGTCTGCGACCGCATGCTGGCCCGTATCGCGGCGGACGAGAACCTGCACATGATCTTCTACCGCAACCTGCTGGGCGCGGCCTTCGAGATCGCCCCCGACCTGACGATGCAGGCCGTGCGGGACGTCGTGGTCAACTTCCGGATGCCCGGACACGGCATGCCCGGTTTCGAGCGGATGGCCGCGCAGATGGCGATCGGCGGGGTCTACAACCTGCGGATCCACCACGACGACGTGCTCGCCCCGGTGCTCCGGTTCCTCAAGGTCATGGAGATCGCCGACCTCGGCCCGGACGGCCAGCAGGCCCAGGACGAGCTCGGTCTGTTCATGAACGGCCTCGACGCCGAGGCCAAGAAGTTCGACGAGCGCCTCGCCGCCCGCGCGGCCCGCATGGCGGCCCGCAAGGGCTGACCTGTTTTTGCTCGCTCTGGCGAGTGACGCCGATTGCCCTGGCAGAGCCGTGCTCTGCCAGGGTTTCGCGTCATGACCTCGCTCCGGGTGGACATCGACCAGCTGACCCGCTTGACCCGCGCCCTGGACTCCTCGCTGGTCTCCTTACGGGAGGCCAGGCGGGCGCTGGACCGGGTACGGGCCGACCAGCTGGGCACGGCGGAGCTCGACCGGGCGTGCGACGCGTTCCAGGACCGCTGGGCCTACGGCACTCGGGAGCTGACGAAGCGGGTCAAGACGGTGCGGGAGGGCGTGGACCGCAGCGCCGCGGAGTTCGCGGAGCTGGAGGAGGCCATCCGCGCCGCGTTCCGCCAGGCGGCGGCCCATGGGTGACCTGGGCTTCGACCCCGCGCCCGGGAACCCGGCGGCGGTCCTGGCCCTGACCAGGAAACTCACGGCCTCGGCGGCCTCCCTGGGCGAGGCCTCGCGCGTCGTGAAGGCGCTGGCCTCCCACAGCTCTGCCTGGCAGGGCGAGGCCGCCACCGCCTTCCGCGCCTCCCTCTCGCAGGACCTGCCCCGCTACCTGGGCTCGGCCCACGCCTCTGTGGCGGAGGCCGCGCGCCGGCTCACGGAGTGGCACGACACGCTGGTCGCGCACCGCGCGCTGGCGGCCCGCTACGCCGCCGAGGCCGCCGCGGCCACAACGGAGGAGTCCCTGGCGGACGCCCGCCGCCTGGCCCGCGAACTGGCCGCCGAACACGGTGCCGCTGCCCGCCGGGTCGCCCACACCCTGGACTCGGCGTCGGACCGCCTGACCCCAAAGGAACCGGGCCTCCTGGCCGCGACCTGGCACAAAATCGCCGACGACCCGGGCGACGCCCTGTCCAACGCGTCGGCGGTTCTGGGCGCCGTTGCCGCGGGTGCAGCTCTGCTCTGTCCGCCGGCGGGCCTGGCGATCGGTCTGGTCGCCGGTGGCCTGTCCCTGGCGGCCCTCACGACGCATCTCGCCGACCCGAAGTTCCGCAAACCCCTGACGGACGGCTTCACGAAGGGTGAGTTCGACGCGGACTTCTGGAAGAGCAGCGTGACCCTGCTGGGCGACACCGCGGGGGCAGTCCCGGGCCTCGCGGCGGTCGCCTCGGGCGCGAAGGCCGGCACAGCGGCAGCCCGCGCGGCCATGGTCGCCGCCCCTGAGGCCAGCGCCCTCTCAGGCCTGAGCGCCGGGGCGGGGGCCTTCCGCAGCACGACCTGGTCGACCGGTCTCGCCGTCCAGGAAGTCGAAAACCCGCTGATCACGTGGGCCGTGCGGACGACAGACCCTACGACGAGGAAAGCCGTGGGCCTGGTCGCACCGGTGGCCGGTGGCCTAACAGGCGTGGGCGGCTACCTGTCGGACAGCGACTCGATCGAACAGGCCTCAACCGCTGCCGACGGCGCCCGCGGCGTCTTGGACGACGCTCCGTCCGCCGGGGCAAAGGCGGCCAACGCCTGGGCGGCGATGAGGCCATGATGAACAGCGAAGCCGTACCACCGATCTGGTTCCGCCTTCCGCCGGGCTTCCACGACATCAGCCCGAGCGACCG
The DNA here is from genome assembly GCF_043201175.1 of Streptomyces sp. NPDC048337. Lineage (NCBI taxonomy): Bacteria > Bacillati > Actinomycetota > Actinomycetes > Kitasatosporales > Streptomycetaceae > Streptomyces > Streptomyces sp. NPDC048337. Next base: position 6,891 of record NZ_JBICYR010000021.1, on the reverse strand, counting down.
TTACGCGTTGGACCTCGTTGCCACTGCCCTGGGCAGCCCGGAGGCCCGGCAAGACATCGCCCAACTCATGGACAAGATGGAGACGCTTCCCGCGCACGGTGTCGTGCACACGGCGATCGGCCTTCACCCGGACGGCGTCGTGGGCGTGTCGACTTCGCTGTTCTCCCTGACCATCCGGCAGGCCGAGCACGCCAACCCTCGGGTTTCCGTCTCGCGAACAGCACTGGCGATCGCCCGGTCACCGCTCTGGAACAACTCGACACGCAGGACGATCGAACTGCGCACATCGCTCCCGTGCTTCCTCGTTGCCGGATTCATTTCCTCGCCCGAGACGGGAGACCGTCTGTTTCAAGCCAGAATCGCCACGTCGGATTCGCAAGGACGCCATGTCCTCATCATGGACCTGACCAGCGGGGCGACTCGGCACGCGGATGACTACACCAGCATCCTGGAAGCCGTGGCCCATACAGTCAGCTTCTCCGACCCCGAGCCCAGCAGTCCCCCCGATGCAACAAGGCCCTCACGCATCCTGGAGGTACTGCTGTGACAGTCCAGCTCGGCAAGGTTGCGTGGGATCACCCTCCCACCGCTGCCGCCTACAAGCGACTGGCCCTGCGCCGGACCGTCTGGCTGGGCGCGATGCTTGCTCCTGCAGTGATCGCCGGGGTGTGCACGTGGTCCGGTCTGCTCTTGCAGGCACGAGGGGTCCTCACCTCTGCCGCCATCCTCACCATCCCGTTCCTACCTCTGGTGGTCTTCGCCCAGATGTTCCGGCGACGCGTCGCAACCGTGCTTCAGGCATACCCCTGGCGCGAGTTGCAGGGTCGGCACGTTCCCCAGAGCCCGTCGCTCATCGCCGTCCGCTTCACGGACGAATGCACTGCGACCTTTCGCATGTTCCCCTTCCCGATCCAGCTGACCACCGCGCAGGACGACGACGGCCCGAGGCTCTGGTTCGCGGGGGATCCCCGATACGGCGGTGTCGCCTCAACTATGGGCGGACAAAACCTCGTTCGGTTGCTGCCGGACAACACGCCCCGAGGGGCATGGACCGAAGCGGACGGAGACGACGGACTAGCCCGTCGAGCGGGGCTGGTGCGCTCGAACGGCAAGGGCACATGGACCTGATCAGCGGTGGGTGGGGCGGAGGGCGTGGCGTTCGGATTCCGAGAGGCCGCCCCAGACGCCGAAGCGTTCGTCGTTCGCCAGCGCGTACTCCAGGCACGCCGCCCGCCCCTCGCACGCCCCGCACACCCTCTTCGCGTCCCGCAGTGACGAGCCCGGCTCCGGGAAGAAGAAGCCCGGGCCCGTCTGGGCGCACAGGGCGAGGTCGTACCAGGCGGTGGCGGTGGCGGTTTCTGTGGCAGTGGTGTTCATCGACATGCCGGAGATACTGACCGCCGCCGATGGACGTCCGATCAACGCCTGATCAATGATCCGCAGCGTGTCACGCTCCCGTCGGGGGAGCGCTGGCTATGACCGCGAACCGTGCCCCGAAGGGATCCGCCAGCTTGGCGAAGCGGCCGACTCCCTCCATGAAGACCGGCGTCAACCGGACCTTGCCGCCCGACTCCTCCGCCTTCGCCGCCGTCGCGTCGCAGTCGGCGACCTCGAAGTACGGGGTCCAGTAGGGCCGTTCGGTGTCCTCCACCGGATCCGCCGAGATGGGGACCAGGCCGCCGAAGGCCGCCTCGTCGGTCGTCCCGGCCGGTCGGACCATCGTGTACGTGCCGCCCTCGAACGGCATCTCGCCGATCTCCCAGCCGAAGACCGCGCCGTAGAAGGAGGCCGCCGCCGCCACATCGCCCGTGTACAGCTCCGCCCAGCACAACGAGCCGACCTCCGTCACCGCTCCCAGGCCCTTGTTCTCCCGGGGCTGCCACACCCCGAAGCCCACTCCCGCCGGGTCGGCGAATATCGCCATGCGGCCGAAGTCCATGACGTCCATCGGCTCGAACAGCACCGTCCCGCCCGCCTTGGTCACGGCCGCGGCCGTGGCGTCCGCGTCGGAGGTCTGGAAGTACACCGTCCAGGCCGCGGGGCCCTGCTCCGCCGTGACGGTCATGCCGCCGGCGACCGTCTTGCCGCCGAGGTGGAACATCCCGTACCCGCCGACCTCCTCGCCGCCCGCCAGGAAGTCCCAGCCGAACAGTCCCCCGTAGAACCCGGCGGCGCCGTCGATGTCCGGTGCGCCGACGTCCACCCAGTTCGGGGAGCCGTCCTTGTAGTCCGTGGTGAGCATGGTCCGCACTCCTTCCCTGCTGTTCTGACCGCTGTCCGCTGTCCTCTCCTTCTCTCCTGCTCCTCTTTGAGCATGGCATTCCCCACTGACAGCGGCCCGGCGCCCGCCCACAGAGTGCACGACCGTGCGTTCGGTAAGATGGTGATATGGCAGACGGACGCGTGGAACGCGGGAACCAGACCCGACGGACCGTTCTCGACCGGACCATGAGCATCGCCTCCGTGGACGGCCTCGAAGGCCTGTCCCTGGGGAAGATCTCCGCGGAGCTGGGCCTGAGCAAGAGCGGTGTGTTCGCGCTCTTCGGCTCCAAGGAGGACCTTCAGCTCGCCACCGTCCGCGCCGCCGTGGACCTGTTCGTCGAGCAGGTGGTCCGGCCCGTACGCCAGGATCCCCCCGGCATCGCCAAGGTGTGGAAGGTGTGCGAGCGCTGGCTCGACTACTCCTGTCGCCGCATCTTCCCCGGCGGCTGCTTCTTCTACTCCGTCTCCGCGGAGTTCGACGCGCGCCCCGGCCCCATCCGCGACGAGGTCGCCAAGGTGCGCGGCGACTGGACGCGCTACATCGAACGGGTCCTGGACGAGGCACGGCTCGCGGGCGCCCTCCGGGACGGGGTCGACGCGGCGGACCTGCCGCAGCTCGCCTTCGAGGTGATCGCCCTGATGGAGCTGGCCAACGCGCATTCCGTCCTGCACGACGACTCCGTGGCATACGAGAGGGCCGGCCGAGGCATCCTCGACCGGCTGCGGGCGGTGGCGGCCGCCCCGGAGGAACTCCCGGAACGGCCGCCCGCCGTCAACTCCCCTTCCTGACCCCGCTCCGTACGCGCATCGAGCAGCCTGCGACCGCCGCGCCCAGTGCGGCGAGCGCCGCCAGCAGGAAGACCGCGCGCCAGTGGTCGCCGGCGCCGGTCAGCAGCGCTGCGGTGGCCGCGACGCCAAGTGCGCCGCCGAGTTGACGGGCCGTCATGAGCAGCCCCGTGCCCGCGACCGGGCCCGTGGAGGCCGTGGCCCCAGGGGCGGTGCGGGAGGAGGCCGTGGCCCCGGGGGCGGTGCTCGGGGAGGTCTCGGCCCTGGGGTCGGTGCCCGGGGTGGCCATGGCGCCGGGTGCGGTGTCGGTGGCCTACTGGCCGGGGTGGGTCATCGGGACGCCGCCGGGGTAGCCGTCGGCGATGCCTCGGGGGGCGCGGTTGGCGTGGCGAACTCGGTCGCTGCCGCGATGACTTCCGGGTCGGAGAGGATGCGCCGGTGCCCCAGGCCGCTGGTCTCGATCAGGCGGGCCCGGGAGCCGTACGCCGCGGCGATCGCGCGGGACTGGGCGGGAACCGCGACGTCGTCGTCCGTGTCGTGGAGCAGGAGGACCGGCATCTGCCCGTGGACGGGGCGGTGGCCGGCGTCGAGGCGCCGCCAGATGTCGGGTTCGCCGGCGAAGAGGCGGTGTTCGACGTGGTCGCGCAGGGCGCGCATGGCGGGTTCGCGCAGGCGCAGTCCGGCCCGGAACCGGTCCATGAGGTAGCCGAAGTCGGCGATGCCCCCGATGCCGACGAACCGGTCGGCCCGGATGCCGTCGGCCTCCCGCAGCATGAAGAGGGAGGCGAGCACGCCGATCGAGTGGGCCACGACAGCGGAGAAGTCACCGTGCTCCGTGTGCAGTTGCCGCAGGATGTCCCGGTAGTCGAGCATCGTGGAGGCCCGGCCGCCGGACTCCCCGTGGCCGGGGGCGTCGAAGGCGATCACCGTGTACCCCTTGGCCCGGAGGGGCTCGACGAAGCCGCTGAACCGCGAGGCGCGCGAGGTCCAGCCGTGCACCAGCAGGACGGGCCGTTCGCCGTCGCCCCACTGGTAGGTGGTGACGGGTATGCCGCGCACGGTCAGCCGTCCGGTCCGGGCCCGCCCCATCACCTCCGCCTCGTCGGGGCGGAGCCGGACGCGGCCGAGGGGCCGGACGAACCACGCGAAGACGCGGGGTCCGGCCAGGCCCGGGGCGAGCCGGGCGGTGAGGTTGAGGGTCGTGCTCAGGAGTGAAGCCGTGGGATGCATGCCCGGTTCTCCGGATCTCCTCAGATGGCCGCTGGCCGTTGTGGCCTGCCGGCGCCGGCAGGATGATGAGGAGATATTAGCACGATCGTTCGTGTTGTTTTGTAGGGAGTGCCTGCCCCGGACGGGGAGGGGAGCGGGTTCAGCCGGGTTTCGGGGACGTCGGCTTGTGGCCGGGGTAGATGTGGTCGGGAGTGACGATGCTGGTGATCGCCTTGCCGAAGAGGGCGCTGGGCTCCTGGCCTTCGCTCAGGACATCGGTGTTGAGGAGGACCACCATGGTCGCCTGCGCCTGCGGCAGGTAGACGGTCAGCGTCTCGTACCCGGGCAGTGAGCCGTTGTGGCCGATCCAGCCCTGGACGTTGAAGATGCCCAGCCCGTATCCGGCGCCGGGAATGCCGATCGAAGTGGTCTTGAGGCGCTCGGCCTGGGTCGCCGGGGTCAGCAGCGTGCCGGTGGCGAGTGTGCGCGCCCAACTGCGCAGGTCCTGCAGGTCGGAGATCATCGCTACCGCGGCCCAGGCCCAGGAGGGGTTCCAGTCGGTCGCGTTCTCGATCTTGCCCGAGGCCGTCTGTTCGGTGTAGCCCTGTGCGTGCGGTGCGGGGAATTCCGCCCCGGTCGGGAAGAGGGTCTGCCGTAGGCCGGCCGGCTTCAGGACGTCCTGTTCGATGACCTCGTGGAGCGGTCGGCCGGTTATTTTCTCCACCACCAGACCGAGCAGAACCAGGTTGGTGTTGGAGTACTCCCACTGCGCGTCCGGCGCGAACCGCACCGGGTGCTTGAAGGAGTAGTCGAGCAACTGCTGAGGCGTGAAGGGCTTCGTGGGGTGGGCGAAGAGCGCCTTGGTGAAGTCCTCGTCCTCGGAGTAGTTGAACAGTCCGCTGCGCATCCCGGCGAGTTGGCGCAGCGTGATGCGGTCCCCGTTCGGAACGCCGGTGACGTACTTGCCGATCGGGTCGTCCAGGCCGATCCTGCCCTGGTCGACCAGCCGGAGGAGCGCGGTCACGGTGAAGGTCTTCGTCTCGCTGCCGATGCGGATGTGGAAATCGGTCCGCATGGGCGCGCCGGTGGCCTTGTCCGCGACCCCGAAGGTCTTGACGTAGCTGCCCTTGTCCGGGGCCCACAGCCCGACCGTCACACCCGGCACCCGTGCCTCGCGCAGCACCTGCTGTACGGCGGCGTCCAGTTGTGCGGCGACGGCGGGTGTCAGCCGTGCGAATGCCGAGCTGCCCTCCGGGGAGGGTGGGACGGGGGCGGCCAGGGCGGTCTGTGCCCGGGCAGCCGTCGTTCCGTACGCGGGACCCGCGAGGGCCGGGGTGAGGAGCAGGCCCGCGGCTGCGACCGCCGCGCAGCTCCTGCGCAGCATGGTGTGCGTCGAACTCACGACATGCCTCCCGTCCTGCGGGGACAAAGGCGCCGGAATCAGCCTAGTGATCTGGTTCGGAGATGCGTGAGCAGTAACGGCAGATGCGGTCGAGGATCTGGTCGGCGGTCTTGGTCCACTTGAAGGGCCGGGCGTCGTCGTTCCAGACCTTGATCCAGTTCTCGAGTGCGGTCTTGAGGTCGTCGAGGGAGCAGAACACGCCTCGGGCCAGGCAGCGCCGTTCCAGCTCGGCGAACCACCGTTCGACCTGGTTGATCCACGATGAGTAGGTGGGGGTGAAGTGGAGCTGGAAGCGGGGGTGCGCGAGCAGCCACCTGTGCACCACGGGTGCCTTGTGGGTGGAGAGGTTGTCGCAGATCACGTGGACTGCCAGGCCCTTGTCGGTCTGGCGGTCGATCTCGTCGAGGAAGTCCCGGAAGTCCTCCGCCCGGTGCCGGGCGGACAGCTTGGTGATCACCTTGCCCGTCGCGGTGTTCAGGGCGGCGAACAGGTCGACGGTGCCGTGCCGGACGTAGTCGAAACTCCGCCGTTCGGGAACCCCGGGCACCATGGGCAGCACCGGGGCGGTCCGCTCCAGGGCCTGGATCTGCGGTTTCTCGTCCACCGCGAACACGACCGCGTTCGTCGGCGGGGCCAGGTAGAGGCCGACGACGTCGCGGATCTTGTCGATGAGGAACGGGTCCGGGGAGACCTTGAAGGTCTCGGTCCGCCAGGGCTGGAGGCCGAAGGCGTGCCAGATCCGCAGCACGCTCGCCGGGGAGATCCCCACGGCCTTGGCCAGCTCCCGCTTGGACCAGTGCGTGCCGCCCGGAGGTGTTTCCTCCAGGGTGCGGACCACGACCTCTTCGACCTGGGCGTCGGTGATGGTCCGGGGCACCCCGGGCCTGGGCTCGTCGGCGAGTCCATCGAGCCGGTCGCGCAGGAACCTCGCACGCCACTTGGCGACGGTGCCCCGGTTCACCCCCAGCCGGGCCGCGACCGCCAGGTTGGGACCGCCTTCCGCACACGCCAGCACGATTCTCGCCCGCAGGGCCAGACCCTGCGCGGTCGTCCGGCGCTTGACCCAGTTGCTCAACACCTGCCGCTCGGCCTCACTCAGCACCAGCGGCTCCAGCCTGCTGTCACCCACACCCACAGGATGGTGTCCCGTGGAGTGGTGTAGCTGATCTTGGCTGGGATGTGCGCCGTCCTGGTGCTCCCGCGTGCATCGGCTGTGGGTGAATACTCCTTGA
>NZ_JBICYR010000020.1:90989-171833 GCF_043201175.1 Streptomyces sp. NPDC048337 | reverse complement strand
GCGCCGCCGGCGTGCCCTCCGAAGCCTGAGCAACCAGCCGCCAACGGCTTCCTCACGCCCCCAGACGATCACCCCACCGACAACGTGACAGCACCCTCCGCGAGCTTCCGCCCTCTTGTAGCTGTCCTCCAGGGCCTGCGCTCCCATGACGACCGTCTGGTCGAGCAGCTCGCCTCCCGCGCCCTCACCAGCGGCAAGCGCAAGCTGCACGTCCGGCGCGACGAGGACGGGCAGATCGTCGGCACCGGCGGCGAGGGCGAGGACCAGGAGGACGGCGCCGACGCCGCCGCCGAATCGGCCCTGCTCCACTTCTCCAGCCCGCGCGACGCCGCCACCATCGCCGCGTTCCTGCGCACCCGGGTCTACCGGCCGGAGTCGCTGGTGTGGCTGGAGGGCTACCAGGCCCTGATCCGGTGGCGGGCGGAGAACGAGATCAGCGGCCTCCACGCCGTGCCCTATGACGTGGAGGTCGAGGTCGGCGTCACCAAGGCGTTCCCCCTGGGGCGGTGGGTGCACCAGCAGCGCAAGGCCCTGCGGGCCGGGGAGCTCGAGGACCGGCGCAAGGTCCTCCTGGACGCACCCGAGGCCGGGATGGTCTGGGAGCCGGGCGAGGAGGCGTGGGAGGCCAAGCTCGCCGTGCTCCGCTCGTACCGGCGGGCCACCGGGCACCTCGCGCCCCGGCAGGACGCCGTGTGGGGCGAGGACGACGAGATGGTGCCCGTCGGGCAGTACATGGCCAACCTCCGCCGGAAGGGAACGAAGAACGGGCTGGGGAAGGACGAGGACACCGCCACGACCCGGGCCGCGCAGCTCGCCGCGATCGACAAGGACTGGAACTGCCCCTGGCCCCTGGACTGGCAGCGGCAGTACCGCGTGCTCGTGGACCTGGTCGACGCCGACGGGCAGCTGCCCGACATCGCCCCGGGCGTGCTGCTGGACGGCGACGACATCGGACGGTGGCTCCAGCAGCAGAAGCAGGCGGCTACCTGGGCGCGGCTGCTGCCCGAGCAGCAGGCGCGGCTGACCGCGCTGGGCGTGGAACCCGCCCAGGCGCCGCCTCCGGCCCCGGCGGCCAGCCGTGCGGCGAAGGGGCCGAGCAGGGCGCAGCAGGCGTTCCAGCGGGGCCTGGAAGCCCTCACGCAGTGGGTGGAGCGGGAAGGCGCCCACCGGCCGGTCCCCAGGGCCCACGGGGAGGAGGTCGCGGTCGAGGGCGAGGAGGAGCCGGTCGTCGTGAAGCTGGGTGTGTGGGTCTCCAACACCAAGAGCCGGCGGGACAAGCTCACAGCCGACCAGCTCGCCGCCCTCGCGAAGCTGGGCGTGGACTGGGCGTGACAGGCTGCCCGGCTCGTCGTTGAGCGGGGAGGTCAGCAAAGTGGAGGCCCCGGGGCGTCGTGACCCCCGGGGCCTTCGGCTTGTCCTCCGGCCCCGGGATGGTGGTGCAACACGGTCTGCAACACGACCCCTTGACGGCTGATGGGTCACGTTTGTGCAGGTCAAGGGTGCAACGCGCAGTCGTGTCGCAGCGTCGGTGTTGCACGGCCCGGGTGAGTGCGTTGCAGCGGTGGCGCGATCGTCACCGCTGCGGGTGGCGCGTTCGTCGCGGCCGGGGGTGCCTTGCCGGGAACCACACACCCCTGTGGCCCGGAGCGGCTATACCGGAGCGGGGCCGACTGCCCTGCCCGCCGTAGGAGAAGGAGTCCACCGCCTCATGACCGACGCCGCGAACACCCCTCCCACCACTCGCGCCGCCCGCGTGATCATGATCGTCGCCATTGTCTTCATCGTCGCCTACACCGGCTTATGGACCGTCATCTCGGTGCCTCAGCTCACGGACTACATGAGCGGTCAAGACATCGACCACCCGATGATCATGGCCATCGCGGCCATCACCGGCCCCACCCTGTTCTGGGCCTTCATCGGCCTCGGCATCGGGCTGAGCAAGACGGGCTGGGCGGCCGGACTCGCCAGCACCGGCATCCTCACCACCTTCACCTTCGGGTACCTCCTCGCCGCCTCCCACGGCCACGGCTTCTCCTACTGGCTGTTCCTCGGCATGATCGTCGCCGCCACCCTCGGGGCCTTCTGCGTGATGCCCTACGCTCTCGTCCGCGCCGCCGTCGGACGACGCCGCTGACCCTCCGGCCAGGGCCAAGGGCTCGCGGCCTACGAGGGCCCCTCGTTCGTCGCACCCCACCGACCGGCGAACTCCTCCAGGGCGCGGCGCTGCTGTCCTTCGCGGGCGATCTGCTGCGCGAGGACGTCGCGGTCGATGTACGGGTCGACGGCGGCGAGGACCAGGCGCTGGAGTTCGTCCGGCTCCAGTGCCTCCACTTCCCATTGGACCGGGTGCTGGATGTCGAAGCCGTAGCGGCGGGCGAAGGCCGGCCATCTCGGGTCGTCGCGTTTGCCCTCGGTCGCCGGGAGCCCGTACGCGCGCATCTGCTCGTAGGTGAGCAGCACCCGGGTCACCGAGCTCCAGCAGCCCGTGCGCTCCACCCAGTCCCGCTCGATGTCCTCGCCGGAGCAGTCGAAATCACCGACCACGGCAAGGTGGGCTTCGCGTTGCTCGTGGGCGACGCGGTCGCGGACGACGTCGGCGTAGGACTGGGAGCTGAAGCCGCGGACGATGAGCACGGGGATGCCCGCGAACTCGAGCCAGCCGGTCAGCTGCTGCCGCAGGGTGTCCTTCTCCGCCGCGACGTACAGGGCGTGCTCCTGGCCCGCCGTGCGGTCCAGGCGGAACCAGGCAGGCATCTCCCGCACGAAGGCGTCCGCGCTCGGCCAGGCCGGCGGGACATGGATTTCACGGACGGTGTCGATCAGGTCGGGGAAGCGGCCCTCGCGGCGGGCCTGGGCCAGCTGCGAGGACAGCCGCCGGTACATCGGCGGCGTGTGTGGCAGCACGCCCTCGGCTGCGAGCCGGTACATCACCTGTCGCAACGTGACCTTGAGCGGCGCGTACCCGTCCACGATCTCCCTTGCTCGTTCCACGACGAGGGGCCACCGGATCCGTTCACGCGCCATACCGGTACACGTACCCCTCCGCGCCGCCGCCGGCCCCCTGATACGGATTAGACCTCTCTCCTCGGCTATCGCGAGGTAAGAGGTGTCGTTTTCCGAAGGGGGCTTGCCCACGGGCTCTGACCTGCGCGAATGGAAGATCACCAGATTCGGGGGGTCCCACTCACGGTCACACCTGCGGTCCCCCGCCTAGTGCACCCGTGCAGACACCTCTCCAGCCCCCTTCCGGTGCAACCCTCCTGCGGTCGGGATGCGCCCGTCGGCCCTCCCGGCCGGGGAGGCTTGCCCAGGTGCGCTGAACGGGTGGAGGCCGGGCCTGTGGCGTGCCTGGGCCGCCGGGCAGCGGTTGTGGGTTCAGCGGACCGATCCGGCCCGTGCACGGATCACGTCTGCGAGGCAGAGCATGGGACGACACAAGCTGCACAAGCCGCGCGCGCCGCGCGGTGAGGGCGGGCGGCCGACGGAGTGGTTCGGCACCGCGTTCCACTCCGTCCGCGGGATGCAGCACCTGGACGTCCGCCGGTCCGGCAACGGCATCCTGATCACCTCCTCCCCCGCCGAGATCGACGGGGCCCCGGCCTCGTGGCAGCTGCGCCTGCGCAACGACGACGGCGGCCAGGGCCTGAACGAGATGGGCGCGGCCATGAAGGCCGGGCGCGGGCACGTCTACAGCGTGAGCGAGGAGCCCGGCGCCAAGACCGTCCTGGCGTTCCTCCCGAACCACCCCGCCGAAGGCGTCGGCACCCTGGCCCGGGTCCGTTCCGGCGAAGGCCCGGACGGTGACGTGGTCTTCGAGCGGTCCGCAGAGCGGCCGATGGGGCTGTGGGCCGAGGCCGGGGAGAACCTCCTGCGGATTGTCCCGCAGCTCGGCCCGGACGCGCCGGCCGGAGACGGAGTCGACGACTGCCTGCCGTGCCCCGGCTGCTACCGGCCCGTCTACGAGAGCTCTTCCTCGCACACCCTCATCGGGGCCACCCCGTTCCCCCTGGCCGGGCTGTGCAGGCTGTGCGCCGACGGCAGCACTCTCCGCTCGCTGCGCCAGGCCGACGGCGTCCCCGTCGACCCGGAGCAGCTCGTCGTCCTGGAGACCGTGGCCGCCGCGATGGCGTAACCACGTCCCTGGGCAAGCCTCTTCGCGGAGGACTTGCCCAGGGTCGCCTCCGGCTTGCCCAGGCGCTCAGGCTTGCCCGGCCGCCCACAGCGGGCGGGCACGGCCGGTGCCGTCGCAGTGGAAGCACCGGCCGCCCCCGGGCGTGCTGCGGGTCCCGATGGTGCCGACGGCCTGGCGCAGGAGCTGGGTGAGGCCGTGGACGTGGGCCGGGTGCAGCGTGAGTTCGTCACGAGTGCCCACCACGATTTCCAGCGTCTCCCCGGAAAGCGCACGCCGCTCGTCCGTTTCCAAGGCAGCAGGGATCAGATTCGCCACCAGGTTGTAAAGGTCGGCCATGGTCTCGCCGCCGGCCAGCTCCACCCGAACTCTCCAGAGGAGTTCCGACCGTGTGAGAGACAGCAGCACCTCCGGCGTCAGATGGGGAAGGAAGCGGTCGGGCGGCTCGGGGTGGGAAGCGTGAAGGCGGGTGAGGGCGTGCCACATATCGTCGGGGCCGTGGCGCTGGAGTCCGTCCATGTCCCCTTGCAGCGTGTTTCGTGTCATGGCTCCGGTCTACGGCCAGCGAGGAAGCGTCGGCCAGCTCCAGGCCGTCGCGTCCCAGACGATGACGCCACAACCTCGGGAGCCGTCCCGCCACGTGATCCGGACGCTGGGCAAGCCCTCCGAGCCGAGGGCTTGCCCAGCAGTGGCCGTGACCGATCGGCAGGCCGACTGTGACCGATCCGCCTCCCGCGATCGGTCAACCAGCACGTCAGCGCCGTGACCGGTCCGTGCAACTCCCAGCCGAGACGGTGACCAGTCATCGGTCACCCGTCATCGGTCAGCCGGGCCCCCGCCGGGAAGACCGGGTGGCCGTGACCGATGCCGCCTGCCCGAAGTACCTCCGGCCGGGGTGGGCAAGCCGGTGTTCGGGGCGGCTTGCCCAGGCTCCCCTTGGGCTTGCCCAGCGCCGGTCACCGGTCAGCGGCCGACCGCTTCGGGGTAGCGGGAGCGGCGCTCGTGCGGGTCGTCGACGCCGATCTCGTACCAGGGCTCGCCGCGCTGGAGCCGGGGCAGGGTGTTGACCCACACCGCGATGGTGATGCCCTGCACGGCGTCGGTGAGCGCCTGGCGGCGGTTGTCGAGGAGATGCTCGGCCTTGCCCGCCAGGACGACGTGCAGCCGCGGGAAGGTCTTCGAGCGGGTGTAGCGGTGGCGCTGCCAGAACGGATACGTCCCGCCGATCGTGCCGCGGGCCCCCTCCCAGACGCGGTGCCCGGCGTAGCGCTCGTAGTCCCAGACCTCCTTGGCGAGGAGGGCCTGGGACATGGTGCCGTTGTCGAGCTCGAAGAGGCGGACCTCGCTGGTCTTCGTCGGCACGGCGAGGACGGCGTCGGTGTTGAAGGACAGGCCGGTCTGCTTGATGGCGTGGTTGACCTCCACCTGCCAGTCGGTCAGGTACTCCCGGCGACCGCCCAGGACCGTGTCGGTGTAGGCGAGGATCGTGTCGGTTACCGCGAGACCATGCGGGCCGAACCCGGCTCGGACGGCCTTCGCTCCGGTGCCGGCCTTCGGTCGTGCCGGTAGTTCGTTGCCGTCGGCCAGAGCCTTCTGCCCCGCCGGGGTCAGGTTCCAGATCCGGTGCTTGCCATCTTTGCCGTTCGTCTCCACCAGCCCGAGCTTCTCCAGTTCCACCATGGCCCTGCGCACGTACGACCGGCCGTCCGACTCCTCCGCCGTGATCACCTGAGCCATCTGCCGAACCGTGGCTATCCGTACACACCCCAGCATCCTCAGAGCATCGGCCCGTACCTTCCCGGCCGTGGGAGTGGACTTCTTCCCCTTCGCTGCTGTCTCAGGGTTAGGGAGAGAGGTGTCAGCGTGTCGGGGAGCCCCCTGGCGGGCGGTGTGAGCTGCGGTGATGGGCACGACGTTGGAATCGTTCACGGCACTGGACGCGGCATCGACTTCCGGGCCGTCGGCGGGGCTCTCGGCACCCCTTGACCAGGTCGGGCGCGGCTCCGGCTCGGGGTGCCGGGCGCTGCTGGCGTACGTCATGATCGGGCTCCTCGCGGGTGGCGCGGGACTCCGGGCAGAGTTCCGCATTCACCTGTTACAGGTGCCGCCGAAGCCGATGGTGTGACGTCCGTTATCGAGCCGTGATCATGTGGTGGGTGCGGCGCAGAGCTCGGAGACGATCGTGAACGAGGTCGTCACCATCGGCACGGCCAAGGCCGGCGGCATCGCCGCGTGCGTGGTCTTGCCGTGCGCCATGCCATTGCGGATCTTCCGCCCGTCGTCGAGGTACTCCGCCTGCCGGGCAGTCAGGACGCCGGTCTCCGCGCCCTGCTTGATGAGCTGGTGCAGCGGCTTCTTGCCTGCGCCCGGGATGCGGTCGCGCAGCACGATCTCCACCGCGATCAGGGAGTGCATGACCGCCACGGTGGAGAACTCGTAGCAGTAGTAGGACTGGCGCAGCAGCTCCCGGGCCGTGCGCAGGACGGTCGCCGCGGCCTCGGGGACGCCGTCGGGCACGACCAGGTCCTCCACGAGGTCGTGCATGTCGGCGTACTGGCCGACGAAGTAGTGGGCGCGTTCGTCGGGCACGGGGAACGGGAGGCGCTGCGTGGTCATCTCCGGAATCTCCCAGCGGTGTGCCGGGTCCGGCAGCGGCTTTTCCCCGGCCGCCGCTCAGTGTGCCGGGACGGAGATTTCTCCTCTCTCGGGATGGGCGGTTTGTCGCACCTGGCGGACCCTGTCAAGGGGAAACGCGCGGCCGTTGGAACCTGGACAAGGGGGGTGGGTGGTCACCGTCGGTGCGCGGACTCTGTCCACAGGGCGGCTCCCCGAGGCTCGGAACCAGGCCGTCGCGATCCGCGCGGCGGCCGTACGTGAGGAGCCGTCATGCCCGAGACCACCGCCCTGCCGCTCGCCCCGATGACCCCGCACGCGGCGATCAGCGCGTTCGGCTACCTACGGGCCGTCCAGGCCAGTGACGTCGAAGCAGCCCGGGAGTTCGCCGGCGCCGAGTCGCGGATGGCCGAGCTGCTCGTCGACGCCGTCGAGCGGATCGTCGTCCCCCTCACCGCCCTGCCCGGCCCGGAAGCCGGCGAGCCGACCACGGAGATGTTCGCCCTGGAAGCCCTCGGCCACGTCCTGGTGTCCACCCTGCGAACCTGGGCGCAGGCCGGGCCGGAGGCCGCGGAGGGCATCGCCTGCGCCGTCATCAACTTCGTCCTGCAGTTCCTCACCAACGACCACGAGGATGTCGCCGAGGTCCTGCGCCAGCTGGAGGCGGTGGGAGTGGGCCAGGCCCTCGCCGCCCACCCCGCACCGGACAATGCCCACCGGGTGCGCCTCTCCATCGTGTAGTTCGCGGCGGGGACGGCGGCGGTGCGCACCGCGCCCATCGGGTGGCCTCCACCCGGTGGGCGCACCGCACCGCACCGCACCGCACCGCACCGCACCGCACCGCACCGCACCGCACCGCACCGCACCGCACCGCACCGCACCGCACCGCACCGCACCGGGGCCATGATGCCCACCACCGTGCACCGCACCAGGTGTGCTTCAGCGTTGGCGGGGCCCTATCACACACCCCCTTGACCAGGACCTGATCGGCGGCCGCAACCGGCTGTGTCAAGGAGAAACGTGCCAGTGGAGAACGTGGTCAAGGGGTGGAGCCGCTCCCGGTCAAGGGGGTCGGTGGAACCCGGGACAAGGGGTGGTGCGGAGGGTGGACAAGGGGGTCGGCCGAACCTGGACAAGGGGTGGCTGGGCGAGGGTGCGGATGGTGCGCACCCGGTGCGGTGCGGGACATCGTGGTGCGCCCGAGAGTGGAGCCCACCGTCAATCGGGTGCGCACCGCGGTGGACTCCACCGCGTGCTCCACCGCATGGGTAGAGTCCACCGAGTGGAGCCCACCGCGAGGGTGGCGCCCACTGGGTGGAGGCCATTGAGTGGAGTCCACCCGATGGAATCCACTCGGTGTCGACTTCGGGGCGGTCCACTCGGTGGACGGTGCTCGGCCTCGTCACCACAGCCAGGCGTTCGAGTGCCGCATCCGGGACAGGGCGCGGGCATCGCGGCGGGCGGCGGCGCTGCCGATGCGGTTCTGCCGGGGCCGCGGCCGGCGCGACTGGGCGCCGTAGAACCGTCGGACTCCCGCCGCCTTGAGCCGCTTGCGCTGCTTGGCCAGCTCCGCCTTCTTCGCCTTGATGGACTTCGGCTTCCGGGGCCGCTTCCAGATCGGCTGCCAGTCCGTCGGCGGCGCGTACGCCTCGGCGCGCTCCTGGGAAGCGGCTTTCAGCCGGGCGGCGACGGCTTCGATCCTCGGGTCCACGGGCGGCATGTTGGTCATGCGATTCCTCCGGTAGGTGGTGTCCGGCCCGGCGCGGGCTGGACAGGCTGCTGGGCGCTCGGCGGCGGAGCCGCCGCGGACTTGGGAGAGGGGCGAGGGGCGGCCGCTCGCTCCCGGACCCCGGCCTGGAGCCAGGCAGCCATCTCGGCGACTGCAGCCTCCAGCGTCCGACGGGTCAGCTCCACCGCGGCGACGTCCGTCGTCGGCTCCAGGTCCCGGCCGGCCCTCCGCCCGAGGCGGGAGTTCAGGGTGGCCGGCACGGCGACGGTGTGCGACCGGGGCCGGGAATTCAGGCGGTCCGCGCGGCGTAGCGCGTGGACGCGTGCGGTCAGTGCGGCAGCGGCGAGACGGGCTCGCTCGTACGGGGAGGCGGCGCGCTTGCGGGTCAGCGCGCGGAGCACGGCCTGGTCCTCGGTGTCGTGCGGGTACAGGGCGCGCAGGTCGGCGGTCATCATCCGCCGGCTGGCCGGGCGGGTGTAGCCGTCGATGGCCGCCTGGACTATCTCCTCGTCCAGGCCAGGCCGGTGAGGTCGGCCGCGAAGGGCGTAGGAGAGGTGGCGGCGGGCTTCGGCGAGGAGGTGGTGGTGCTTGAACCCTCCGCGCATCACGTACACCACGGCGGCAACGTTGACGGCCGCCAGGGCGACGTCGACTACCGGGCGCACCCGCGCCCATATCGCCGCGGCCGCTGCTCGGGCGCGCGCCGCCAGCCGGTCGACGACGTCCGCTCCGTACGCCTGGGTCGCCGACTCACGCCAGGCGGCGCGCAGCTGGGAGAGCGAACGCAGTTCCTTGCGCTTGGGCCGGCGGGTCTGGTCGGCGGCCTGGCAGGCGAGCGCGTAGGCGGCCTGCTCCCCCGGCGGGTGGCCCTGCCGGGCCTCGTACTCGGCGGTGAGGACGGGGAGGGCGTCCTCGATCTGCTGGCGGCGGGTCGACTGCCAGCCGATCAGGCGGCGGTCGATCCCGGCGATCTCCATGACCGGGCGGCGGCCGGGCGTCACCTCTCGTGGCTCCCACGCCCACCCAAGCCGGGCGGAGACCTGCTCCATGAAGTGGAGGGTGTAGAGGGCGTCGGCCGCGACGATGTGGGTCATCAAGGCGTCGGCCGTCTGGTTGCCCCACGTGCCGTCCGGCCGGCGGGCGCGGATCGACACCACGGCGTGATCGTGAAGCAAGGGTCGCGATTCGACGGCGCGGGACTCGTAGTGCCGGAAGACCGCGACGATCAGACCGTCGCGGACCCGGGCGCGGTTCTTGCCGCCGCTCTTCCACCGGATCTCCGCGACCGCGTCCTCGAGCCAGGCCAGGGTCTTGTCCCGGGCGATGTCCTGGCACAGCTCCAACACCAGCCGGGTCTCGTCATCCGTGAGCGCCCACGCAATGTGTGCCGTCGACGGCGGCCGGAACACCAGGCCCATCCCCAGCCAGGGTGTGCGTTGTTTGGCTTCCTCGGTCTCGGGCGACTGGTTGTGCTCGATGGGTCTGCCCAGCACGGTCGCCCGCCGCGCCTTCGCCGGGGTGTCGCCCGCCTCCAGGCGCTCACACTCGATCCGGTCGGCGTCCGGGTGCCGGCCCTCGCCGAGGAGGAGTTCGGCCTGCCGCTCGGTCACCACGTCCCCGGCCGCCAGGCCGACCGCAGCCAGGCCCCGCCCCTTCCACACACCGGGCGGGACGCCCGCCTCCTCCTGGGCGGCGCGCAGCGGCTTGCCCGCAGGGCGCCGGCCGTCGCCGACCATCACGCCGCGGAACAGGTATTGCCACCTGTCTCCCGGACGGAAGTCCTCTCTACTGATCACCGAGTCATGGAAACCTGCTCATGACCTGCGGAGAAGCGCGATCTGGGGTCCTTCCCGCCGGGCGGGAAGCCATCAGCAAGTTTTTGTCGGAGCGCCCGTCAGGCGGGCCGTCCCGACAGCCCGAGACGGTAAGCCATGCGTGTGTGCACTCTCCCACGCATGAACACCACCACGTACGGCGAGCCCTGCCCCCTCTGCCACGCGCCACTGCTCCTGGACCTGCTCCAGGTGCGCTCCGCGCAGTCCGACTACCCCATCGCCGAGCGCGTCACCGGGCGCCGATGCCCCGGCTGCCAGGCGGCCCAACCTGAGCAGTGGACGGAAGCCATGCGAGACCACTACGGCGACATCTGACGGCGCCGTGCGAATGCTGCGCCCCGCCCTCCCCGTAGGTCCACTCCCACCCAATCCACCCTCATCGAGCACGAACCAGCGCACGACTGTCCCGAGCACCCGCCATCTCTGAGCACACCACGTCACCGACGCCCTTCAACACGAACAGCCACCCCCGCCCCCGGCCACCGGCCGGGGGCTTCGTGTTTCCTGGAGGAGTTCACCGTGCCCACGTACGAGGCCCTGCCCCGCTTCACCGCCGACCTGGACCGCCTCAGCACCCACTCGATCCTCACCGGTCCCTGATCGACACCGGCCGCTGATCGCCAGGAGAGCTCAGTTGTCCGGGGCCAGCTTCCGGTTGGTACCGGACCGGCCGATGTCCAGGTCCAAAAGCGCGGACAGGGCTGTGCCGCTGTTCCAGAAGCCGAGCAGATCGACGTCGACGAGGACCAGGCCGTGGCGGGCTGCGAAGGCTCGGGCCTGCTTGGTGAACTTGCACGAGGCGACGAAGAGCGGGACGTCTGCTCCGTGTTCGCTGCGGGCGGTGCCGTTGAACTTCTGGAGGTCCGGACTACCGACGGTGCGGTGTTTCGCGTAGCGCTTGCACTGCACTACGAGCTTCCGGCCGTCCGGGAGCCGGCCCATCACGTCGGCCCCCAGGTCGTTCGCTGCACCGACGCGGAGCACCCCGGTGCAGCCGTCCCGGCGGCAGAGTTCGGCGATGTACTCCTCGAACTCCAGAGGGCTCATGGCCCAGATAGATTCCAGCGACCGCAGGGCCTGAACCCGTGCCTGCTCCTTGAGCCGGCCCTTTTCCGCCTCAGCCTCTCGGCGTCCGGCGCGTGCCAGAACCCCAACCACGGCACCCACGCCCAAGACGGCTAACACCACCAGTACCACCGTGCCCGTTCCCATGCTGTCCCCTCCCGTGAGTCGGCTGTTCGCCAGCGGTACAGCTCCCCACTGGGGCCACCCTCTATCCCGTGTGCACCGGCGCCTGGTTGTCGATATCTGGCATCTGGGATGGCTCACCACGCTGGGCCCTTAACCGGGTTAAGGGTGCTCCGACTCTCCGGCGTCCCCTTCAACTTCGGCAAGGAACCGGAGCGCATCCATCCCCATCAGGCTCGGGCCTAGTAATGTTCGGCCACATGAGCATCCCTAGCCCCCGAGGAGAGCGAGAGAAGCTAATTACTGCTCTCACTCCCCAGCTGCGTAGACACCTCAAAATCCGTGCTTTCGAGCATGGAATGGACATCCAGGACGCAACCGAGCACGCGATCAACACCTGGTACTCGGCCGACAACCTGGCTGAGGTCAAGACCGACGGCGCAAAGACCTGGGGCACCTTCTTGCCCGTCGGCGAGCCGGACAAGTTCAAGTCGGCCTGCGCCGAGCGCGGTGTGACCTACGTTCAGGGGCTTGCCCAGGCTCTGACGCTCTGGCTCGACAACCACCCCTCCCCCACCGCTCCTCTGGTCGCTCAGCCCGTCGTCCGGGTCATAGTGGCCAACCAGAAGGGCGGCGTCGGAAAGACGTTCATCTCCTCCGGGATCGCACAGGCGCTGGCTGAAGCCGGTCACCGGGTGCTGATCGTCGACTACGACCCGCAGGGCCACCTGACGGCTGAACTGGGCTTCGAGGACCTCATGTACGAGGACGGCGTCGAAACCCTGATGATGCACATGGACGGCACCGCCCGCGGTGACATCCGCGACTTGCTCGTCGCCCTGGATGGCGAGCGCTTCGGCGAGCGACTCCACCTGCTCCCCGCCTCCGACGACGCGTTCCTCCGCGACGTTGCCCTCTCCAAGGTCAGCTTCTCCGAAGCC
Organism: Streptomyces sp. NPDC048337; assembly: GCF_043201175.1. Taxonomy (NCBI): domain Bacteria; kingdom Bacillati; phylum Actinomycetota; class Actinomycetes; order Kitasatosporales; family Streptomycetaceae; genus Streptomyces; species Streptomyces sp. NPDC048337. The sequence continues at coordinate 159,398 of NZ_JBICYR010000020.1, read as the reverse complement.
GCGCTGGAGCGGGCACTCGAACCACTGGAGGCGGACTACGACGTCATCATCATCGACGGCCCTCCCAGCCTCGGCCTCAACATGGACACCGCCCTGTACTACGTACGCCGACGCGAAGGTGAACTGGCCGACAGGTCCGGTGTCATCACCCCCGTCTGGGCAAACCGCGCCTCCCACAGGGCGTTCCGGCTGTTGAAGGCCCAGAAGGAAGACCTCTGCCGGAAGGGCCGCATCCAGGTCGACTATCTCGGTCTGATCGTCAACGCCTATGACAGTCGGCGCGGGAAGCTCGTGAAGGAGAACAAGGAGCAGTGGGAGCAGAGCAGTTCTCCGGGCGTCTTGGCCGTGATCGGTGACCTGAAGGAAGGGCGCGAAGCCGCAGACGGTGAGATTCCCCTGCTTGAGTACGCGCCCGATAGTGAGCACGCGCAGGTGATGCGCGACTTGGCGAAGGAGCTGGCGGTATGACGCCCCCCACGCAGCGGGTGACCCGCGGCTTCAGCATCGATGACGAGGGGACGGAGACCAGCGCTACGCCCCGCCGCATCCGAACGCGTCAGCAGATCATGGCTGGCGAAGGCAAGCGTCCGCCTGCGGCTGTGCCGCTGTCGGACCTGGCGCACAACCCGTTCAACCCCCGCGAGGAGCTCACCGACGTCGAGGAGACGGCGGAGTCCCTTCGCGAACGGGGTCAACTCCAGCCCGTCGCCGTGGTTCGAACCGCCGCGTTCCTCGCGGTCCACAGTGATCAGGCCGAGATCATCGGCGACGCCGCATACGTCGTCATCGACGGAAACCGCCGCTTGGCCGCAGCGCGGGTGGCCGGCCTGGCTGAGCTGCGTATTGATGTCAACGATGCTCTGGCCACCAGCGCAGAGGACATCCTCGAGTCAGCCCTCATCGCGAACATCCACCGTGTGGACGTGCCGGCGTTGGACCAGGCTCGGTCCATTCAGGGGCTTGTGGCGAAGCACGGGTCGCAGGGGAAGGTGGCGCGGCGCCTGCAGAAGTCGGAGGCGTGGGTCTCCCAGCGCCTCGCTCTCCTGGAGCTTCCTGCGGACCTCCAGGCGAAGGTCGAGTCGGGGGATCTGCCGGTGAAGCATGCTCGCCGGATCGGGCGCCTTCCGGCTGAGCAGCAGCACGCGGAAGCGGAGAAGGCTCTTAACCCGGTTAAGGCCCCCCGCAAGCCGCGTGGCAGTTCGGCTCCTGCCGAGCAGCAGAAGCCTGGGGATCCGGCTCCCGAAGCGGCACCGGCCCTGCCGGCACAGGCGACAGGCAGCGCGGCTGGAGGTGACAGCCTTAACCCGGTTAAGGGTGACGGTGACCCGACGGACGACAGCGTGCCTGCTCTCCCTTGGGCCGACCCGGCCTGGTTTAACAGGCATCTACGGAAGCACATGTCCGGGCAGCATCGGGACGAGCTTGTGCTGCTTCTCATGGCTGACGAGTAGGGCGGCTCTTAACCCGGTTAAGGGTCGCCGCAGGACCCTGAAACGCAAGAAGGCCCGGCTCCCCCGCAGACGATCGCGGGGGAGCCGGGCTTTCGGCTGTCAGACCGCCCAGGTCGCGGGCGTGCCTTCATCAGGGTTGGGGATGCTGGCGGCGGCCGCCAGTGCGGCCGGGTGCCGCAGGGCCGTGACCGGCACGGCCCCGGGTGCGGTGTCGGGTGCCCAGACCATGCGCCAGGTGTCGTCCCACTCGCATCCGCAGCCGTAGGCCGGGTGCGGATGCCGTAAGAAGACGCCGTGGGTGTGGACGGCGCGCGGGATGAGGGGGATGAGCACCGAGGGGTCGTCGCCGGGGTAGAGGTGCAGGTTCCGCCAGCCGTGGATCCGGGCCATGTACGCGGCGGCGGCCTCGATGGTGTCGGTCCACCTCTGGTGTCCGAGTACGAGGAACGCGACGGGGTAGAGGTGGTCGTCGGTGGAGTCGTCGATCCCGGTGACGTGGAGGCCGCGGTGGGTGATGAACCCGCTGTCGGCGGCGTCGTCCGCGCAGGGGGTCCATATCTGTTCGACGGGGTGCAGGGTGCCGTCGTCGCCCTCGCTGGTCGCGATCTCGTACAGGTCGGTGGTGGTCACTCGTTCACCCCCGCGATGGCGGCGGCCAGGAGTGTGGCGACATCGGTCCGGTACGGGTCGCTGTAGTTCTCGCGGTCGCCGAAGTCGAACGGCCCGCACTTCGCGGTGACCACGAACCCGGGGACGACGGTGGCCGCCTGGCCCTCCAGCTCGGTGTTGAGGCGGTCGGCGTCGCGAGAAGCGAGCCACGTCTGGGTGTACGGGCCGAGGCGAAGGAAGGTGAAGCCGGACCCGTCGGGCTCGCGCGCTTCGACGTCAACGGCGTAGTGGGCGGGGGGCATGCCGACGTCTTCGGGCAGGGGCAGACCTGCGGCGGCGTGGGTGAGCATCGCGTAGGCCGGCTGCCAGGCGCCGAGGATCGCGGTCGTCTCGCAGCGCAGCCAGCCTCGGTCGGTGTAGCCGAGCTGGCGGCCGTGGAGGTAGCCAGCGGCGTGACCGGTGTCGGGGTGGACCAAGGCGACGGCGATCGTCTCGGTGCCGTGGTCGTCGCCGGGTCGGGTGTGCGCGCGCTCAACGAACGGGCCCACCCGTACGGCGACGTCCTGCCCGTGGCCGGGGCGCCAGGGCTGCGCGTTGCGTACGGCGGTGAGCATCGCGCGGAACTGGTCGACGGCGGCCTGGTCTTCGGGGGTGAGTGCGCCGGGGGCGTGGCCGCAGCGGCGGAAGCGTCGGATCATCGGGCGGTCTCCTGCTCGGTACTGGTCGGTGCGCAGGTCCATCACGACCTGTGCCTGTGTGCCCTGGGCACGCTGGGCGGCGGCGTACTCCTCGGCCGGCCAGGAGTCGCGGGGGCCTCCTGCCGGGAAGTGCTCCAGGACGGTGCGGCCCTGGATGCCGGTGGCGGTCATAACGCGTCGCCGCCGGTCACGCGCTCGTGGATGTCGATGAGGGTGGTGATGGCGTCGGGATTGTCCGCCAGGCCGACCCATGTCCCGTGCACGGTGAAGACGGGGGCCTGGTCGCGGTCGGCGTGGAAGACGACGCAGTAGTCGCCGTACCGGTCGAGCACCATGTCGTGCAGGACCGGGATGAGCGCGGTGCTCAGGACCTCGAGGCCGTCGACGGTGAGCCGGGCGGGCTCGCCGGGCGTCGGCGGCTGGATCAGGGTGCCGGTCGCGCGGAGCAAGTCGCCGGGCTGTATGCCGGTCAGCAGCTCGTGGGTGATCCCGGGGTTGCTGCTGGTGCAGGTGACGATCGTGTCGGGGGCGTCCTCGTCGGCGGTGTCGAAGTCGGCGGGCCGGACGACCAGGTCGAAGGTGGCGGTGCCGTGCGGGCCGGGGGCGGGTATCGCGTCGACCCAGCCGTCGAGGGCGCAGTGTTTGGTGTCCATCAGCTGGCCTCCGCCAGGGTCTCGGTGGGGCGAGGGGAGCGGGGGCGGGGGGTGTACTGCGCGAGCAGCAGCTCGCGATTGCGCTTCTTCTCCGCGTCGGTGAGGGGCCGGGCCTGCACGCGGCCGTGGCGGTGCCAGAGGGGGGAGCTGGGCGGCTCGGGGTAGGCGAGAGCGTGGTCGACGTCATGGTCGGTGCTGCTCATGGGGGCCTCCGGTGGGAGGGGTCAGGCGTGGGTGGCGCGCTGGCTGCTCTTGGACTGGGTGTCGGAGGCGAACCGGCCGAGGCGAGCCTCAACCGGGTTCGCGACGATCCAGTCCTCGGCGCGCGCCTTGTGCACGGGCTCCCCGGCGTGGGAGCGCATCGGCGTGGGCTTGTCGCACAGCACGCAGGGGCGGTCCTGCCAGCGGTCGAAGTGCTGGCTGTCACGCCATTCGAGGAGAGCGCCGGGAGCCGGGACCAGGCCCGGCTCGCACGGCGGCTTCTTGCCTCGGGTACGGGTCACGGCCGGAAGTCGGGCAGCTGCTGAAACACCCGCGCCAGCAGGTCCGGCGTCGGCTTCCACGGCACGACCTGCCCGCGGGCGGGTACGGGCAGGGGCAGCTCCTGGACGTCGGCGAGCACCAGGTGCCAGGCGTCCTGGAACGCCCACTCCGAACAGAGCGGCGCTCCTGCCGGGTCCTGGTGGCAGTCGGTGATCCGGGCGATCCCAACCACTGAGCCGGTGACCAGTTGGCGGTCGCGGATCGTGCGGTCGACCAGCGGCGTGCGCAGGGCGGTGCGGTCGATGGTCTTGCTCGTGTGCAGCAGCACCCAGCCGGTCCGCCACCGGGCGGGCCGGTTCTCCACCGTCTTGGCGCCGGCGAGGATGCAGGCCGCGTACGGCTGCCGGATGCTGATCCCCCGGATCCAGTCGCCCTCGGGCAGGGTCACGGCGCTCACGCGGCCCGCCCCCACACGCTCGTACCCGGACGGCCGGCCCTGCGCCCGTTGATGGACGGAACCGTGGTGTGCGCGGCGGTGGCAAGGCGGGCGCGGCCTGAGTGCTTGCCGTCGTACAGGGCGGCGTCTGCGGCCCGCTGCAACAGGCTCAGGTCCCGGGAGCCGACCGCGGGCCCGGTGGCGGCGCCGACCGAGGCGCCGACGTCGACGGTGCGGCCGTCGTCGAGGACGACCGGCGTGTGCAGCATCCGGACCAGCTGCGCGAGCCGCTGCTCCAGGGCCGCGGTGGGCAGCTGGACGACGACGGCGAACTCGTCTCCGCCGAGCCGGCCGACGACGCCGTGCGGGCCCGCCCAAGCGGTGAGCCGGGCGGCAGTCGCCGTCAGGACGGTGTCCCCGGCCGCGTGGCCCATCGTGTCGTTGATGGTCTTGAAGTGGTCCTGGTCGACCACGAGCACGGCCACGTCGTCGTGGCGGGCCAGGAGCCGGCGGGCGCGGGCGGTGTAGGCGTCGCGGCGCAGCAGGCTGGTCAGCGGGTCGCGGCGGGTGGCGGCGAGCCGTCGGTGGAGCGCGACCGCGTGGACGGCCCAGCCGGTCAACGGCAGTGCGGCGGTGGTCAGTAAGAGTGCGCGCTGCCCGAATCGGGCCTGTGCGCGCGGGACGGAGTCCATACTGAGATCTCCCTCTCTCGTCTTGCACGGGGTGGGCAGGCCCGGGGCAGGCGGCTGGTTTGGACACCTGGTTGCGCCTGTCCCGGGGCAGAGCTACAGCGCGACGGCCGGGACCCGCGGACGTCGTCGATGGTGCCGGTGACGTGGGTGTTGACCATGCGGCTGCCGCCGCCGTCGATGAGGTCCGCACGCCTTTGGCTGGGCAGCCTCGGAGCCGTTCCGGCCTGTGAGAGGCGAGGCCGGAACGGCTTGGGTTTCAGTCGGTGTCGGTGTCGGCGGAGTCGGTGGGGCGGTAGCGCTTGGTCTGGCGCCGGATCTGGTTGTACTTGACGTCCAGGGCATCGGCGATGTCCTGCTGCGCGCCGTGGTAGCTGCCTTGGAGGGCGTCGATCGCCTGCCAGAACTCGGTCTCGATGCGCTCGTGCTCTCGCTCGCGGTGCTCATTGGCCTGGGCAGCCAGCTTTTTCAGCTCGGCGCGGGCCTGATCGTCAGGGCGGGGGGTCATGGCGGGCTCCAGGTGGGTGCGGGGGAAGATGATCCTGCCCCTTGCTCCTCGTGGAGCGGGATGGGAGGCCCGGGGCGGCCGGTGAAGGTTGGTAGCCAGGAGGCGGCCGCCCCGGGGCGAAGTCAGCGGCTGCGGAGCTTGCCGGTGACAGTGCGGACGCGCTCGTGCAGGTGGCTGGCGCCGCGCGTGGAGACGTCACCGGAGACCGTGTTCACGTCGAGCGAGCCGGTGGCGGCCGGGGTCGCGGTGACGTGGATGTCGCCGGAGACGCTGTTGAAGCGGAACTCCGAGCCGTTGTAGGCGCCGATCTCGAGGTCGCCGGAGACGGAGTTGATGTCGACGCGGGCGTCAACGCGGTCCACCTCGAAGTCGCCGCTGGTGGTGTTGCCACGCAGGGTGTGCACCCCGCGGGCTTCGACGTCGCCGGAGAGCGAGTGGACGTCCAGGACCTGGAGGTCGCCGTCGACGGTGAGGTCGGCGCTGGTGGTCGCCAGGCGGACCGAGGACATCTCGCTGGGCAGCGTCACGTCGACGGTGATGGTGCCCATGCCGCCGCCGGAGACGACGGTGCCCTCCGCAGCGACGACGCGGCCGCCGGAGACGACCTTGCGGCCGCCGATGGTGATGTCGTTGCCGCTGATGTGCATGCCGGTTACCGAACCGGTGATGACGCCGAAGTTCTGGGCGACCCGCATGTTGCCGCCGTGGAAGTTGAAGGTGGAGCTGCCCATCGACATCGTGTCGCCCTCGACCTCGGGGACGCGGACGGTGAGGCAGTTCAGGTTCTTGTGGGTGCTCTCCTGCATCGTGGCGGCGTGTACGGCGTCGGCGAGCGGGCCCTCGTCGTCGCCCGTGCTCACCGTGACGACGGCGTTGGTCAGCGTCGGGTCGATGGTGACGTTGACCGTGCCGAGGTGGCTGATGATGTCGGTCCACAGGGCGCCGGCGGCGGTGGCGGTGAAGGTCTGAGAGGTGGTCAAGGCGCGCTCCTTGGTCGGAGAGTGCGGGGGCCGGGCGGCCCCCCCACGACTAAGAATGCATCCTCGAAGGATGCATTTCAAGCATCTTGCATCCTTCGAGGACGCATTTTCTGTTGGTGCAGATCAGACGGCCAGAGCCGGGGCGCGGGAGTCGAGACCCACGCCGCGCAGGGCGTCCAGGACGTACGCGTCGAATCGGTCCTGGTGCTGGACGGCCTGAGCGAGGCCGGCGGCGCGGGCGCTGGCGTAGTGCGTTGCGGCCGCGCTGGCGCCGGTCCCGGCGAGGGCGCGGTCGGTGGCGTCGGCGGCCAGGCGGCGGATCCACCACTGGGCGGCCGACTCGCGGCGGGCTCGGGCGGCGTCGTCGGCCAGCGACTCGGCCTTCATGCCGCTGGTGGTGTCCGGGCCTCCGGACAGTCGCCAGGTCTCGCGCCGCCTGTCCATCGTCTCGGGGTCGACGTCCCAGTCGGCGGCCCAGTGCGGGGCGAGGTGGGGGAGCTGGTGGTCGATGGCGTCCAGGACGTCGCGGCCGCGGGACCCGAGGGCCTGGTGGGCATCGGTCTCCTCCACCACGCGGATCCGGTGGGAGAGCAGTCGGTAGGGGTAGTAGCACCGGCCCCAGTTGCCGGTCTCGCCGAGCGGCTCCACGATCCACAGCCTCACCGGCCAGACGGGCCGGATGTTGGTGTCCTCCAGGACCTCTCCGACGCGCTTGACCATGCGGAAGTAGGAGTGGGGCGTCTCGTCGAACCACCGGTTCGTGCAGGGGGTGGGGTGGTCGAGGACGTCGCCGACAGCATCGGCAAGGCTGACCGGGGATAAGCCGCGGCTGCGCTCGATGATGCCGTCGGCCGGTGTGGCCATGTACCAGACGGGCTGCTTCGGGGTGCGGGTCACGAAGTCCTCCAGAAGGTGTGTGCGGGCGGCCCGGGTGGGCCGCCGGGGTCACGGCAGGTCGAGCCGGACGGTGATTGGGGTGCGGCGGTCGCCGTAGTCACGGCGGGGGTCGTGGACGGTGCGGCGGTGCGCGGCGAGGCCTGCGGCCCCGCCCTGGATCGGCAGCTGGCATTCGTCGCAGCCGTACAGCCACACGTCCCCAGCGGGGAGCTCCGCGGGGGTGAGGGGGTGCGGGTGCGGGCCGTCGGCGGCGCGGCTCACTCGCGGACCGCCGCCGCGAACTGCTCTTCCAGGTCGGCGCGTCCGTCGGGGTCGTCGTCCTGGTGGTGGTCGTCGGGGCCGCCGTGGACGGTGCAGACGGTGTCCGGGTGCGGTCCGGTGCCGACGTGCGCGACCAGGAGGTCGGTGACGTTGTGGACGGCCTGCCACGCCGGGGCGTTGCAGTCGTCGTCGTACGGGCAGCCCACGAGCAGGTCGAAGCCGAGGTCGCCTTCGCCGTCGACGTCGGTGCGCAGGGCGAGGACCAGGCGGTCCGGTCCGAGGCAGATCTCGCCGACGCGATCGCCGCCGGCGAGCTGGGAGCCTTCCCGCCACCGCCACAGGGGCAGCACGTCCGCGCCGAAGAAGCGGCGGACCAGGAGCAGTTCGCCCAGGCCGGTGTGGCCGTCCCAGCCGAGGTCCGCGCGCCGAGTGTCGCTGGCGCGCTGGAGCAGCGGCTCCAGGCGGTGGATGTTGTCGGCGAAGACGACGTGGTCGAAGCCCTCGGCGTGCAGGCCGGGGAAGGCGGCGACGGCTTCGGCGTGCTGGCGGCGTACGACGTCGTCGGGTACCGCGCGCGCCGGAGCGCGGTCGGCCTGACGCTCCACGCACACGGAGACCGGGGTGGAGACCAGGAGAGCGACGGTGGGCACGCCGTAGGAGCGGGCAACTCCGAGGAGGCCGGCCCGCACGTGCTCCTCGGTGTTCGTGGCGTCGATGACCGTGGTGCGCTTGCGGGCGAGGCGAGCCTCGAGCACGGCGTGCAGGATGGTCGCCGCGGACAGGGTGGCCGACTGGTCACCGGCGCAGTCCGCCACCATCGCCCTGAACTGGTCGAGCTCCAGGACCTGCGTGGACGGCCAGCTGCTCGCCAGTACCGACTTGCCGGCGCCCGCAGCCCCGATCAGGACGATCAGCGCCGGTTCGGGGATGGTCGTGTCGAGCGGCTGCATGCCGCTGAGGGTGGTCTTCATGAGCGGTTCTCCTTGCGGGTGGAGGGTGGCGGTGCCCGGGTGCCGGGCGGCGGACTGGGCGTCGTCGCTGTCCGGCGGCAGGTGCGCGGCCGCGGGCGGGGTGGTCACCGGCGGTCGCCCTTGCGCAGGGTGATCCAGGTGGTGACCAGGGCGGCGGCCACGCCGATCGCGCGGTGGGCCGCCTGGTCCAGCTCCATCAGCGCGGTCCCGGGACCGGAGATGTCCTGGACGGCCTTGGGGTACTCGGTGCCCTCGCCGCCGGCCTTGCGGACAACGGTGGCGTGCTTGATGTAGCCGGTCTTGCCGGTCTTCTCGGCGAGCCAGAGCAGAGGGTCGCGCCGGTCCAGGATTCCGTGCGTGATCGCGTTGATCGCGGCGCCGGTCAGGAGCGCGACCGCCGGGATCCGGTAGCCCAAGGTGCGGGTGACGGCGAGGGTGGAGGCGAGCTGCACGCCGGAGTAGCTGGCGACGTGCCGGCTCACGCTGCGGCGGCCGTACGCGCTGGCGGTGCAGGTACGGCCTTCGGGGCCGTGCCGCCACGGGTCCTCGGTGACCGGGGAGCCATCGTTCTTGTAGACCAGGTGGGAGCCGTGCATGCCCTTGGTCGAGGCGTCGTGACTGTTCTGGACGAACTGGTCCCCGAGTCCGTGGACCCCGTCGAAGACGGCGGTCAGGGCGGCGACCAGGGCGAGGCCCTCGATGGCGCGGAGGCGATCGGTCATGCTGGGTGTGCTCCTCATCTCGGATGTTCGGGTGGGGTGTGCGGGGCGGCCCGGCCCTTAGCCGATGCTGCGGGCACCTCGCGATGCGCTTTCGCCCCCGGCCGGGGGCGGTGGTGTCAGAAGGGCGGCTCGTCCCAGGCCGGGATGGGCAGGAGCCGGATGCGGAGCTCGCGGCGGTGGGCCCAGCAGCCGCACGCCTCCATCTCGGGGAAGGCGCCGCCGGTCCACCAGCCGCCCTCGCCGTGGCACTGCGGGCAGTTCGGCCGGGGGCGGGCGGTGATCTCGATGTGGTGCCGGTCGACGTGGAGCTTGCGGTGGCCGGCCGTGAGCAGGGCGGCGACGGTCGCTGCGGTGAGCGGGACGGCGGCGGCGAGCAGTAGGGCGGTGCGCAGGCGGCGGGCGGTCACTTCAGCGGGATGGCGCGGCAGGCGGTGGCGTGGGTGTTGGCGTCCGGCCGGATGCGCCACAAGCCGTCCCGTTCCGGGCTGCGGGAGGCGTCGCCGCAGCCGAGGCAGTTCCAGCTGTTGTTGTCGAAGTGCTCGCCGTGGCCGGTGACGTCGACGAAGCTGCCGCCGGTCGTCATGAAGCGGATCTGCAGGTTCTTGGGCCGGTCCGGCTCGGTGAAGGCGGAAGGGCGAACGGCGGTGCTCATGGGCGGGTGTCCTCTCGGTCAGGCGGCCAGCGGGTGGCCGGCCGGGGGAGCGAAGTAGGAGCTGGGGTCGGCCGGGGTGCCCTCCGCGCATTCCAGGCACGAGCCGAGGGTCTTGAGGGGGAGGCAGAACACGTACCGCCGGCGACAGGTGGGCACGGGGCACGTCTGGCGGGCGGCCATCGCACGGTCCAGCGCCCACTCCTGGGCGAGCGTGGGGACGCGCTTCGGTCGGGCGAGGCTCGCGTCGTAGAGCCAGCCCCGGGTGGGGTGGTTGCAGGACTGGTCGGGCCGGAAGGCGCAGTACTTGCAGCGCAGGACCGCGACCGGGTCGTGGCCTCCGGGGCTCAGCCCCTTCTCCCGCAGCTGCCGTCGCGTGAGCAGCCCTTCGGGTATGGCCCCGCGGTCGTGCTCGGGCAGGGTCGCGTCCGTGCGGGGGACTCGCTTGAGTTCGCGGCGCCGCTTCCGTCGCGCCCGCGGCATCAGCTGCTCCAGGTGCCGGGCAGGCGGCGCTGGGGCAGCGGGTAGCGGGGGCCGGGGATGGTGGGGCGCGGACGGCCGATCCTGCGGCGGGGGCGGGGGATGAGCACGATGAACCCTTCCGTGTCGGTGGAGTGGACGTGGATGCGCCCGCCGCCTTCGGGTGCGGGGCGGCGGGCGCGGGCTGAGCGTGTAGGCCGGTCGGCCTGGCCGGTCACCGGCTGCGGCCGCCCCGGGTGCGGGGCGGCCGGGCCGGTGGCCAGGCAGGGCGGTCGGTGCTGGGGTCAGAGGGCGGCGGAGATGACACCGAGGACGAGGGCGGCCGCGCTGCCGAGGATGAGGGTGGCGGCGGCGGAGGCCCAGAAGGGGTGACCCGCGCCTTTGGGGTCGCGGAGGTCGCTGAGCCCGTCCGTGATGCGGGCGTGCATCGCGATCAGCGGTCCCAGGGAGGCGTACCAGCGGCCGAGGCGATCGACTTCACCGGCGCCTTCGTTGTCGGGTATGTGCCCGCCGTGGAGTGCGAGGCGGTGGGCCGCACCTTCGGCAGCCAGGTCGTCGGGCTGGTGGACGACGGGGCTGGTGGTGCGGCAGACGGTGCAGCGGTAGACGTAGCGGCGCACGGGCGGTGTCTCCTGGTGGCTGGGTTTGGGCAGGACAGTGCGACGCCCCGCCGGGAAGGGTCTCCGGGCGGGGCGCGGGGCTGAGCTGGGGGCTGCGGCTAGGTGTTCTTGCGGTAGTAGCCGGGCCGGACGTGTTCGATCTTGCCGACCTTGACCAGGGCGGTCAGGGTGGTGGAGAGGGTTTCGCCGGTCAGGTTGGTGAGGGCGCCGATGGCGTTCTCGTCGACTTCCAGGCCGAGCGCGTCGTGGAGGCAGGCGAGTACGGCGGCTTCCGGGCTGGGCGCCGCGGGTGCGGTGAGCGCCGGGGCCGGCGCGAGCGGCCGCCAGTAGTTGCGGACGGCGCCGAGCTTGAACACCCACTGCTCGCTGTGCGGGTCCTGCCACTCGTGCTCTGGGAACACGTGGTAGTGGGCGCGGAGCACTCCGAGGGCTTCGAGGCAGGCCGAGCGGCCACCGGTCACTTCGATCTGGATGACCGGCTGATGGGAGCAGTTCCGGTTGGGCTCGTGGTCGCCGAGGGCGCCGCAGTTGCACGGCGCCTCGAAGTCGCTGCTGCCCTCGCTCGGTTGCATGGCCTCATGAAACCGCAGCCGGGGCCTGTGCGCCCAGGGGTTACCGGAGCCCGAGTTGGGTCAGTTCGCGGCGCGGAGCAGGAGGTCGAGGACCGGACCGGCCCACGTCTGGCGGTTGTTGAAGCGGGGGAGCTCATGGGAGTCGGCGGTGCCGAGGGTGGTCATGAGCCGGAGTTCCGCCGCCTTCACTTCGCGCGCCCACACGGCCGGGTCGTAGGCGAGGGCGGCGGCCTGGACGGATCCGAGGAGGCACAGGCCGTGTCGGTCGCAGAGGGTTCCGCGGGTCCAGCCGTAGCGGATGATCAGCTCCCGCGCGGTACGCAGGGTGTGGCGGATGCTGGGCTCCGGGTAGCCGGCCGGGCCGGTGGCGAACACCGCGTCGACCTGACCGATCAGGCCCTGCACGGCTCGGGCATCGGGGCGGGGAAGGCCCGCACGGTGTGCGGGCCTGGCGAGGTTGCCGAGCATGGGTTCTTGCTCCCTTCTATGAGTTCTTGCGGTAGACGCCGGGCTTGACACGTTCGATGGCTCCCTTCTTGACCAGGTCGGTCAGCGTGTTGGCGAGCGTCTTCTCGTTGAGGCCGGTGAGGGCGAGGATCGTGGCTTTGGGCATCTCCAGGCCGGCGTGGTCGTCGAGGCAGTCCAGGATGGCGACGTCCGCGGCGGGTTCGGCCGGCGCCTTGAACCCGCCGCCGGGCGGGGGCTCGTATCCGCCGCTGCCCCAGTCCGAGCCGCTGCTGCTGGCAGGGGCGTCGCCCTCCCCGTTCACGGGGGTGTCGGCGATCTGGTGCCGGTCGTCCCAGCTGGTGAAGTCCTGCGGCCAGATGATGGCGTCGTGGCGGATGTAGGGGGCGGCGGATTCCAGGACCCAGGTCCGCATCATCTGCACCGGCTCGCCGGGCGAGCCGACGTAGCCGAGGCCGAACGTCCTCGCCGGGTCGTTGATGGGCAGGTCGTCGGACCAGATGAGGGGCTCGTCCTCGATGTTCCAGGCGGCGGGGATCGCGCCGGGGTCGATGCCCTCGAAGCCCTCCACGGTCACGAGGTTGGACTGGGCGCTGTCGGTGCGCAGCATGATCATCGCGCCGCCCTGGATGACGTTGGTGCGGATCGCGGTGTCTCCGCCGAGCTTGGCGGCGTTGACGGCCTGGTTGACGATCAGCAGCGTCATGCCGAGGTTACGACCGAGAGAGGCGAGCTTGTCCAGGATGAACACCGCTTCCTTGCCGGTCTCGGTGGCCGTGTCGGTGATCATGTGGGTCTCGTCCACGACCGTCATGACCCACGGGCAGTCGTCCGTCGCCTTGAAGTTCTTGCGGCCCAGGCGCGCCGACTCGGCGATCCGGTGCTTGAGGATGGCGTAGGACAGGCGCAGCGCCTTGATCGCGTCGTCGCCGGTGGCGGCGTAGGCGGCCATGGTCTCGACGTCGGGGTTGGAGCTGCCCTTGGGGTCGGCGTAGATGATCGCCATCCCGGCGAGGTGTCCGGCGAGGGCGATGATCTGGACGGCGCCGCCCTTGCCGGAGCCGGTGACCCCGGCGATGAACACGTGCTGCGCGCCCAGGACGGGGTCGAAGAGCTGGAGGCGTGCGGGGCGGCCGGAGACGCCGCGCCCGATGGAGATGTATCCGCCCGGGGACGGCTTGAGCACCTGCGGGCCGGGGAAGGGCACCCCGTCCTCCAGGGGGTTCTTCTCCATGATGTGGATCTTCGCCTTGCGGGGGTCGGACTTGTTGGGCTGGTAGTCGACCAGGGTCATCGACGAGCGCAGGGCGCCGACCAGCTGCGTACGGTCGGGAACGGGGAGGGACGCCTTGTCCTCGTCGGCCACGACCCACGCCACCCAGCCGCCGGTCGCCGGGTCGACCTGGGCGTCCTTGAGGTGGGTGCCCGGCATGACCGTCGGCCGGACCAGGCGGGCCCACATCCCCTCCATCGTGGTGGGGTCCAGCTCCGCCGGCGCGGTCCGGCGCACCGTCACGTACTGCTCGCCGGGGTGGTGGCCGGCAGCGAAGCTGACCCACTCGGCCGGGACCCGGTATGCGGAGCCGACCGATTCGGCGGAGACGTTCACCGACCGGCCCTGGGGGGCCTCGATGATGCCCTCCCACCGGTCCCCGGTGTCGCTCACGCCGACGAGGTGCTGGCCGGGGTGCGCGCCGCCCTCGCCGGAGATGTGGTCGGCCCACACCTTGTAGAGCCCGCCCGGCCCCACCGCGGGGGCCGGGCCGGCCTCGGGGGTGGGGGCGGTGATGCGGACCTTGCGGGCGGCCAGGGCGGGGCGGAGCTTGATGGTGAGGCCGGCCCACATCGTCCACCAGGCGGCGGAGACGAGGCCGGACACCGAGGCCGGGTCGAGGAAGCCGGCCATGAGGGCGTCCGCGTACGCGGGGCCGAGGAACGCGCCCGGCACGACGGCCATGGAGGTCAGGAGGCTGGAGCCCAGCAGGGTGGAGCGCTGGGCCGCCAGAACGTCCCCGATCCCCGTGGCGTTGACGACGTTCGCCGGGACGCGGCCCACGTAGTGCGTGGCGAAGGCAGCGCTCCCGCAGACCGTGGCAGCCGCAGTGAGAGCGGCGAGGCCGGGCTCGAGGAGCGGGGTCAGCGCGCCGAGGACGGGCGGGGCGATCACCGAGACCAGCGCGGGGACCTGGTCGGCGAGTTGAGGGCGGCGGGTCACGGTGATCTCGGACATGCTCGGTTACTCCTGTTCGTAGAAAGAGGCGCGGGCCATGGGGACGGTCATCGCACCGACCTGCTCGTCGATGCCCTCGTGGGACTTCTGGGCCTGGGCGTCGGCGGCACGCGCGGCGCCGCCGACGCTGTCGGCGGCCGACGCCGCGGCGATGGCGACCTGGGACAGGCCGCGCATGATCCGCGCCGTGTCCTTGGCCTCGCCGGTGGTGTGGGTGTCCACTTCGAGGTTCGCCAGGTTGTCGGCGACCTGGGCCACACGCTGGGCGTTCTGGTCGGCGCGCTGGCCGATCTCCCGGATCGTCTCGCCCTCCCTGGCCACGGAGTAGGCGACCTTCTGTACCTCGGCGCGCAGCGCGCGGTAGGTGGTCTCTGTCATCTGGGGGCTCCTATCGGGTGTAGAAGGCGCGTTCGGCGGGGCTGGTCTCGGGGGAGTCGGCCACGGCCTTGTAGACGCCGCCGTGGCGGGTCTCCGCGTTCTTGTTGAGGGTCTGCAGGGCGTCGATGCCGCGAGCGGCGTTGGCGTGCATCTTGTCGGCCTCCTTCGCCTGGGCTTCGGTCGCGTCGTGGAGCTTCTGCAGGGAGGCGACCAGGTGCTTGCCGCCCTTGATCTTCGGGTCCTGGCACTGCTCGATCAGCTGCTGGATCTGCTGGACGCGGTTCGCCGAGACTTCCTTGGCCTGCTTGCACTGGTCGACGATCTGGTGGGTCTGCTGCTCCTTGCCCTGAAGGAACCGGGTGAAGGCGCGCAGGTTGAGGACCTCGCCGCGGGTCAGGGTGGTGCCGTTGGACAGCTGCACGCTGTCGCCGACGACCTTCGCCCCCAGGGGCATCACTCCCGGCGTCGCCGGAGCGGAGGCGGGGGGTGCGGGCGGGGCCGGCGGGGCGGGGGGCGTGGCGGGCACGGGCGGAACTCCTCGGGTGCGGTCGCGGGCGGCGTCCATCTGCTGCTTGTCTCGGGCGGCCTTGTCGCGGATGGCCTGCTGGCCGTCCGCGTAGCCGTCCTTCCACGCGGCCTTGTCCGCGTCAACGGCGGCCTGCTGCGCCCCGGCCTTGAAGCCCTCCTCACGCGCGGGCTGCGCGCTGTACGGACCCTTGCGGAGCTTGACCTTGCCCCGCTTGCCGGCGGGAGCGGGACCGGTCGGTGCGGACGGGCCGGGCGCCGGCGCGCCCGGCACGGACTGGGGACCCGGCTTCGTGGTGGCCGGGTCCGGCTTCACCGCCGTGGGCTTGTCCCCAGCCTTGGCCGGGGTAGGGGGCGCGGTGGCCGTGCCGGGGGCGGGGGCCTTCGGCGGCGTGGTGACGGCGGCGGGCTTGCTCTCCGGCGGCTGCCGCCCGGCGCTGTCGGTCTTGCGGCTGGTCTTGTCGTCGCGGGCCGTACGGTCCTGGGTGTCCGTGGACGTCTTGCCCGTCTGCTGGCGGGTGTTGTGGTCCTTGCGGTCCGAGGCCGTCTTGGCGTCGCGGCTGTTCTTGTCCGCGGAACTGCGGGTGTCCGCCGTCTTCGCATCACGGCTGTTCTTGTCCGCCGAGCTGCGCGTGTCCGACGTCTTGGCGTCCCGGCTGTTCTTGTCCGCCGAGCTGCGCGTGTCGGCGGTCTTCGCGTCACGGCTGTTCTTGTCGGCCTTGGTGCTGGCCGCCGAGGTCTTGGCGTCGCGGGTGTTGTGGTCCTTGGCGGACTTGTCGCTCTTGCTGGCGTGGGCAGTGGTCGCCGTGCGGTTCGACTTGGTGTCGGAGGTGGCGCCCTTCTTCTCCGTGATCCCGTGGTTGATCTTGCGATCGGTGGACGTTCCGCGGATCTCGCTGATCGTGTGCTGCACCGCGATCTTCTGCTGCGGACGGTTCGCGATGTAGGCGGCGATCCCCTTCCACATACCGGGGCTCACGGTGTTCTTTCCAGCCTTGCCGGGCTTGCTGTCCGTGCTGCCGTTCTCCTCCTGGGAGGCGTAGGCGGCGGACCCTCCGGAGGCGTCCCGAGTGGGGCGCGCGAGCGTAACCGGAGCGAGGATCCCACCCCCGGCCGGGGGGTTCGGAGCGGGCGTGGAGGGCGGCGCCGGGGCCTGGGTCGGCGGGGTGGCCGGGGCCCCGACGGTAGGCGGCTGAGGGGGCATCGGCGGCGGGGCGGGCGGGGTCGACACTGCGGAATCCTCACTTTCTGTGACTTCCTTCCTTCCTTCCCTCCCGACCGAAAGGCCCGTTCACGGCCCTATAGGACGCGGGAACGGGCCTTTCTATGCGGGAAGGAAGGAAGGAAGGAACTTACGCGGCGTTACCGGCCTTGTTGGCCTTGCGGACCATGACTCCGATCCCGACGACCGCCACTCCGGCGATGACGAGACCTCCCGTGATGCCGGACCCTCCGCCCTGGTTGGCGTCGGAAACGGAGGACACGTTGGCCGCGCCCCGGGAGCCCCCGAGGTTCGTGCCGTTGGCGGGCGGGAACGCCTGCGCGCAGACGTCCTTGTTCATGCCGGCCTTCTCGATGCACGCCTGGAATCCGGCGATGCGCCGCTCTTCCGCTTTCGCGTCCGGGGCGTTGACCTTGGCCCGCTCCACCTCGAGCTGCTGGGCCTGGAGAGCGAGCTCCTGGGCCCGCACTTCGGCCTGCCCGGAGGAGGCGCTGAAGGCGGAGACGCCGACCGCGCTGGCGCCGACGATGACCAGGCCGGCCATAGCGAGCAGGGCCTTGGTCTGTCCCGTCATCTGGGCCTTGACGGGCGGTCCGTAGGGGGTGGGGGCAGGCTGCTCCCACTGCACCCCGGCGGTCAGGTTGGTGAATCTCTGGTCGATGTATTCGCGTTCGCGGTCGTGGGTCACGCTGGTTCCTCCTTGGAAGGTCAGGTGCTTTTGTCGTCATTTGCGCGTCTCGGCGAGGGCGCGACAGCTGCGGCGAGGACCGGCTGGGCCGGGCTCGCCGAAGCTGAGGACAGAGGAGGTCCCAGTACGAATGACCGGGCCTGCTGGGGGCGGTGGATCTGGTCTACTGGGCAGGCTGTTGCTGCTTCCGGCAGTCGCAGCGAAGGCCAGCCCAAATTCGACTTGGGCTGGCCTTCACTGTTGGTGTCGGACGCTGTGCGGGGCGGGTCAGTGCCGGCTGCGCCCGCGCGGCAGGCGCGGGTGGCACCAGAAGCAGCTGGGCCCGTGGTCGTACGTCGTGCGGGAGTGGGCGATCATCAGCGGCGTGGCCACGAGGGCGGCCAGGGCCACCAGGACGAGGACCATGCCGATCACGTACTGGGTCGTGCTCACAGGAGGAGCTCCTCTCGGTCGGGCGGGGCGGCTGGCGCGGCCGGGTTGGCCGCGTCGTCTCACGAGACGTTCGTGTAGCGGGACCGTGCGATCTCAAGGCGGCGGCCGGCGGTGGCCCGTGAGACGCCGAGGATGTCCTTGGCCTCGTCGACTGAGACGGTGTCGAGGCCCTGCCGCCGGTACATGAGGCTCAGCAGCGAGGTGACCTGTCCTTCGATCTCAGCGTCCCTGGCAAGGACGGGGCGGTTCGTCTCAACGGAGCGCAGCGGGAGGGCGACCGCGCCCCCGGCGCTGCTGGTCGTCTCACGGTCTGACCTGCGGGTCTCACCCGTGTGAGACGTCGTCTCAGCCGTGCTCACCGGGGCCCCGGTCTCACCGGGTGCCGTCTCAAGGGCCCGCCTCGTCTCACCCTCGGCCGTCTCAGCCAGGTTCGCCGGGGCGGTGCGCGGGTGGGGGACCGTCTCACCGGGGGCGGTGAGATCGGCGGAGCGGGCGGCGTCGGTCTCACCGGCGGCCCGGGTGCTGTCGGTCTCAACCGGTCGTGCCGTCGTGGCCGTGCCGGTCTCACCAGGAGCCGTCTCACCGGGTTCCTTGGTGATCTGGTGGATGCGCCACATCACCCACGGGGCGATGGCGGCGACCGAGACGATCAGCCACCACAGCGGCTTCAGCTTGTCGCCGACGGGCGTCTCGACGCCGACGAGCCCGGCGGCCGCCAGGTGGTAGGCGGCGTTCGCGGCGACCATGAGGATGAGCGCGGCGGCGACGTCGCGGTGCCGGCGGAACGCCTGCACGACGTACACGTCGATCGCCAGCGGCAGCGCCCAGGCAACCTGCCACGGCCAGCCGGACAGCTTGGCCAGCGCGAACTCGCCGGACGCGGTGAGGACGATCGTCGCGCCGAGAGCCACGCGCGGGCCCCAGGTGTTGACGAAGTTCTTCCGCTGCTCCTGGCGCTCGATGAGCGCCTGCGCCTGGGCGACTTCCTCCCGCGTGGCCGCCAGCTGCTGCTGCGCGCTCTGCTGCTCGGACCGGGCCCGGGAGCGGACCGCGTTCGCCTGCTCCTCGGCCTCGGCGACCAGGCGGGCGGCTTCCTTCTCGGCGACCGCGATCCGCTCGGCGGCCGCGGCCTCCGCGCCGGTGACGACCCCGGCCGCCTTCGCCTCCGCCAGCGAACGGACCTTCAGGACCTCGTCCTCGGCCTGCTCCTGCGCCGCCTGCAGCGTCTGCTGCGCCTCCGTGCGGCGGTCATCCGCGTCGTCCTCGGCCTCACGCAGGACCTCACGGGCCTGGCTGCGGGCCGTGTCCAGGATCCGCGCGGCGTCCTCTTCGGCGGCGGCCACTCCGTCGCGGGCCTGCGTGCGCAGCTGCTCGGAGTCCTTCTCCGCCTGCTCGCGCATCTGGGCCGCGGCTTCGCGCCGGGCCTCCGCGTCGGCCTCGGCCGCCGCGATGAGGTCTGCGGCCCGCTCCTTGGCTTCCTCCACCAGGTGCGCGGCGTGCGCGGCGGTGACGTCGGCTTCCGTCTGGGCGCGGACCTTGTCCTCCTCGGCCTCGGCACGGATCTGCTCGGCCCGGGTGCGGGCCGCGTCCACGATCCGGCCGGCCTCCAGCTCGGCTTCGGCCTGGAGCTTCTCGGCGGCCTGGCGGCGGCGGGCCAGGGTCTGCTCGGCGGCGGCCAGGTCGCCGTCGGCGATCGTGCGGGCGCGCTGCACGGTCTCCTCGGCCGCGGTGATCTGCTCGTCGGTGAGCTTGCGCATCCGCTCGGCCTGCGCGGTCGCAGCCTCGAGGATCTCCTCCGCCTCGGTCTGCGCCTTCAGGGCGGCGGCGTCCGCGTCGTTGACCTGCTGGCGGGCCTGGTCCACCAGGGACGCGGCTTCGGTGCGGGCTGCGGCGAGCAGCTGGTCGGCTTCGGCGCGCGCGGAGGTCACCAGCGCCTCGGTGCCCTCAACCGGGGCGGCGGTGGGCTCGGCCACAGCGGTGGCAGTCTCGGTGGTCTCGGCGGACTGGTCGGCGGCGGTGGTGATCTTCTTCGTCGTGGGCTTCGTGGCGGGCCGGCGGGCAGGGCGTCGGTTGGTCACAGCGGGAAGTCCTTTCTGGCAGTGCGCTTCCTCCGTCTGCCGACCGGGGGCCGGTCGGCAGACGGGGGAAGGGGTGGGGGAGCGTGGCCGGGTCAGCCGCTGTGGGGCGGCAGTTCCGGGCGCCGGGAGATGGTGGCGGCCTGCTGGGTGAGCCAGGCGACGGCAGCCGGGGTCATGTCGGCGGCCGTACCGGTGTTGAGCGGGGCGGTGTCGATGTCGCGCATCGCGTCGACGGCCGGCAGCAGCCGCATGTAGGCGGGCTGGGCGTTGTAGATCCGCCCGTTGTCGCTCAGGCGGGCGAGGGTGTAGCAGACCTGGCCGCGTGAGGCGGGGAAGGACGCCTCCACCCGGCAGACGAACGTGTGGTTCGGCTCGCCCTTCCAGAACTTCTCCGGGTTGCGGTAGAGCACGTAGTCGTCGGTCTTGAACGTCGTGGCCGCGGCCGTGTCGGCTCCGGTGTAGGAGTGCATCCGGTTTCTCCTCGCGGGTCATGGTCCGGGCTGTCCGGCTCCCCGTCACCGCCCGACCCGGCCGCCAGATGTTCGGCGGTCGGTGCGGGCGGATCAGGCAGTCGTCAGGCCGGCCGGGAGGAGTTGGCCAGGGTTGCCATCTTGTGGAACGCGGCGCTGTCGGTCTTGCCGCTGCCGACCGTGCCCTCGATGAGCGCGTGCGTGTCCGGCCGCCCGAAGGGCAGCCCGGCACGCATGGCCCCGACGGGCCGGTGCGGGTCGATGATCCGGCCGTCGGGCAGCAGTTCCCCGGTGTCCTCGAAGACCAGGACGGAGTTGCAGAGAAGGCTCCAGCCCTGGTCGGGGTGGGAGGCGATGGTGCGCGCGGCCTCGCGGTCCGGGCTGTCGGCGGTCGGGCACGTCGGCCGGTGCGTGCACATGGACTCCGGCAGCCGGCTGCCGGTCGGGGTCGTCGCGGTGTCGAGCTTGGTGCTGCGCTGCATGGGGCTCTCCTGGCGAGTGACGGGCCCGAGACTCTCCCGGACCGAAGGCGGTGTGAAAGGGCGGCGTCCCGGAGGGCGGGCGGCCGGTACGCGGCGGGCCAGGGCTGTGGTCGAGAATCTGGCCTCCGGGCCCGTCGGACGGGACGCCGGGTGTTCAGCTCTTGCGTCGGGCGACGGGCGGGTGGATGTCGGTGACGCGGTGGCCGGCGTCCCAGGCGGCCGCCGCGGTGAGTACGGCGGCCGCCAGGAGCGTCTGGGTGAGGGGGTGGGTCAGGCCGCGCGCGGCGATGGCCCGTACCGCGTGGTGCTGGGCGGTACGGGCGGCCGGTATGTGCAAGGCCGGCTACTCCTGTTCGGGCTGCGGCTGCGGCGGCGTCCCGCAGGTGCAGGGCTCGTGCTTGACCGACTGGTACGGCTTGCCGTCCGCGCCGGTGGAGTTCACGGTGACCAGGGTCGGCGGGTGGCCGCAGCCGCTCACCGGACCGTGCCCGTTGCGCTCGGCTGCCGGGCCGGGACGGCGGCGTTCTGGCCGCAGCGGCAGGTCCAGAAGCCGCACAGGACGCAGGCGTCGTCCGCCGCGCGGAACGGCACGTTGAAGGTGAGCAGCGGGGGCCGGACGTAGCCGGGGGCCATCTCGGCGAGGGTGCGCCGGGCCCGGCGGCCTTCGGGGATCCGGGCGTCGTCCCGCTCGGCCATCGTGAGCAGCAGGGTGCCGAGCTGGTGGAGGGAGTCGGTCTCGTCCCGCTCGTAGCCGCGGGAATCGTCTTCGCGGCGGATGTCGTCGATCTTCCCGGCGCGCGGGGTCAGGGTGGCGGTCATGCCGCGACCTCCCAACCGGTCCGGGCGCGACGGGCGGTGCGCACCACAGCCAGCTTGGCGGCGAGCTCGGCGATCCGCTCGTTCTGCTGCCGCAGGAGTGCGGCCTGGTGCGGCATGCCACCGCTCCGGGTCGGCATCCTGCGGGCCTCGCGGTTCAGCTTCACGGCCAGGTCCTGGAGCTTGTTCCACTCCTGGTCGCTGGCCTCGTCGGCGGTGATCGCGGCGGCGAGGCGCTGGGCCTGGAGCTCGCGGAGGGCGACCAGCTCGTAGCCGGAACGGCCGCCGCGGACCAGGTCGTCGACGCGGTCGTTGCCGTCGCCGTCGCGCAGGGCCAGCTCCTCGCAGGCCGCCCGGACGGGGCAGCCGTGGCAGAAGCCGATCGCCTCGGCGCGCTGCGCCTGCCAGGTGGCCGGCGGCTCCCCGTCGGCCCGGAAGAAGAGGTCGGGGTCGGCCTTCGTGCAGCGGGCGCTGGCGTCGATCGCGGCCTGGAGCACCGGGCGCCGCATCCGGCGGGCCTGAGTGGATGTCATCCTGTGCATGTGCGTCTTCCCTTGTCTGGAGGGTGACTGCAAAGACGACCCCCGGGATTAGGCCCCCGGGGGTTCGTCGTCTTCTGACTGCTGTACGAGCAGCCACGGCCTCGGCCGCCCCGTCGTGCAGGGCGGCCGAGGCCGTGGTCGATCGTCGCGGTGTGCGATTCAGGCCGCCGTCGGGGCCAGGTCCTTCCGGGCGGCGTACTGCCTGCCCAGCTCGGCCTGCCGCTGGTCGAACGCCTTCTCGTTGCCCGGGGCGAGCGGCACGTTGCGGGCGTCGGTCGGCCTGTCGCCGCCGGGCAGCTGCGAGCGTCGGGTGTCGGCGTCCTTCACCTTCGGCAGCACCGCCGCCCATTCGGATGCCCGCTTCGCGGGGGCCGCCGCGGCGTACTGGCGGTCGAAGCGCCGGCGCTCTCGGGCGAAGAAGTCGCGCAGTGCCTGGCGCTTGGGCTCCTGGCGGAGCAGCCGGAGGAAGGTGACGGCCAGGCGCTCTCCGTCGGGGCAGGGCAGCGTCTGCCCGTCTCGGTTCTTGGCCTCGCCCTTGCAGGCCAGGCACTGCTGCTGGTGCTGACGGAACGCCTGGCGGACCTGCTCCGCGCTGATCGGGGCGGGCTTGATCTGGGTGGCGGCCGGGGCCGGCTTCACCTTCGGCTTCGGCAGCACCTTGGTGGCGCGCCGGGAGGCGGCGGTCGGGGCCCCTTCGGTCAGCTTCGTGCGCCAGGTGTCGGCCTCGACGTCGATGGTGACCTGCCGGTTGCTGCCGGCCGTGCAGCGGCGCGGCTCGGCGGTCTTGGCGCGGCCGGTGTGGTGGGGCACCAGCTTCGGCGTGCCGAGCATGCCGGTGATCGGGACCCAGGTGGAGCAGTCGGGGCAGACCAGGTGTTCCTTGCCGGGGGTCAGGTCGAGCTCGTTGACCTTGAGCTTGGAGGCGATAACCGGCGGGCGGTTGTTGACGTTCGAGGTGCGGGTCTTGCGGCGGCGCTTGCTGGCCTTCGGCATCACGGGCGTCGTAATCACGGGGACTCCTCATGGTCGGAGGGACGGGGCGCGTCGCGGTGCTCTCTCCGCCCGTCAGGCCGCACGGGTCGATCCCGGCGTCCTGATGGACGGACAGCGCATCTGCGCTGCGACGTGCATGCGGGAGCCGCACCAGCCAGGGGACTGGCCCGGGGGATTTGGTCGAGCTATCAACCCCGGCCCTCCCCGTACGGGGAAGGGACTTCCTACGTCTTGCGGGTGTCACTCGGTGTTCCCGGAGGACCACCGCCTTACGTACATCAGGTTGCCTCAGGTACCCTCAGGTGTCAAGCGGTATAGTGAGGCAACCAGATGAACCTGAAGGAGGCGAAGGCACATGACCGGGCCGCCCCGAGCCGATAACCGGCCGCCGTACGCGCGGATCGCGGGCCACTACCGCGACCTGATCAGCTCCGGGAACCTCGCGCCCGGCGATCTCCTGCCCAGCATCAAAACGCTGGCCACCGAGTGGAACGTCAGCACCGCCACCGCGGACCGTGCGATGCGGCTGCTGCGCGAGGAGAAGCTCGTGCAGGGCATCCCGGGTGTGGGAACAGAGGTGATGGCCCGCCCCATCTCGCTGTCCTCTGGATCGGAACGTCACGACCGCAGCAGCAAGACCCAGTCCTCCTGGGGCGTCGGCGAGAAGTCGTCCGGCCACACCGCCGGCATAGTCGAAGCCCCTGAGGACGTTGCGCACGCGCTTGGCATTTCGCCTGGTGACGACGTGATTCGCCGCAGCCGTGTCTACCGGGATGATCACGGCATCGTCTCCCACTCCACGTCGTGGATCCCCGCCGAGTTCGCTCGGGTGCTGCCGGATCTGGCGCGCAGCGCGCGGCTCAAGGGCGGGCTGTCGCTCGACTTGATCGCTCGGGCCACCGGGCGCCAGGTTGATAAGCGGATCGACGAGGAGTCGGCGCGGATCGCCACTGCGGACGACCTCGAGCTCCTGGAGCTAGAGGCCGGTACCACCGCGGCGATCCTGGTCCTCACCGCCCGCTTCGTGGACGCCGATGGCGAAGTGCTGGAGTACGGCGTGGACCTGGGCGCTCCGGGCCGTACGCGCAGGACGACTTCGGAGGTCGTGCGGTGACCACACACAGCTCCGGGCTTCTGGACGACACCCTCGTCGGCTGCCTTGAGCACCGGCTCGACGTGCTCCTGCACGCGCAGCGCACCGACACCCTGCCTCTGGAAGGACGATTCGAGATCCGACGCATCTCCACAGCCCTGTCCGGCCGGCCGGGTCCCGCACCACGGGCGATCCTTCTGTCCGGTCTGCAGGGATCCGGCAAGACGACCCTCGCACGTGCTCTGGAACAGGCCGGGTTCCGGCGCCTCTGCCCGGACGAGGAGATGTTCCGCCGGTACGGCCACTACGGCAGGGATTTCCCCCGGGGCGAGTTCAAGGTCCGGGAGGCCCCTGTGCTGAAGGACGTCGCTCTTGAGCTCCAGGAGCTCCTGGAGGCCGGGCACGACGTCGTGGTCGATCACGGGTTCTGGACTCACGAAGAGCGGGCCCACTGGGCTGCGACGGTGATGGAGGCCGGCGGCGCGCCTGTCCTGATCTACCTGCCCGTGCCGCACGAGGTGCGCTGGGACCGGATCCGGCAGCGAAATGAGCAGTCGCTGGTCGACGCCAACGCGATCGAGTTCAGTGAGGAGGACCTCCTGCGCCACGCGGGCCGCTTCGTCCCGCCGACCGACGGAGAGCCGCACATCGTGTACGACGGTGTCCCAGAGCACGTCTTGGAGAAGCTCCGCCGTGCGCGTCCTTCCACGGATGACGACCCTCATTGATTCCGACCTCCCACGAGCGGCAATTCACGTGGGCCATCCCACTCTCGACGGAGGAAACCGACCATCACAGCGCCGTGAGCAGCTTCATTCACAGGTTTTCAACATCTGCATACACATGGGGTTTTGGGGCTGCGGTCTAGGCTCGCGGGCATGACGATGACGGAGGGGAACAGCGTGGGCAGGCAGCGAGCAGGGTGGAGGCCGGACCGGCTCCGTGAGCAGCGGGAGGCGCACGGTCTCACCCTGGAGAAGGCCGGCGAACGCCTTCGCGAAGTGGCGGAGCGGGCGAAGCTGAAGGGCATCCCGGCCGCGAATCCTCAGACCTTGTGGCAGCACGAGCAGGGGGAGGTCTTCCCCGGTCCTCACTATCGGCGGGCCTACTGTCTCCTCTACCGGGCGACCGAGCCTGACCTGGGGTTCCGCGCCGCACTGCCTGGTGAGGAGTCCGCCTTCAAGCTCACGCCGCTGGACGACCGCCTCAACGGATCGCACGTTTTGGCTGTTGAGCGCGCGGTTCATCGCATCGCGCCGGGCTCGGATGAGGCCGACCACTTCGACTTGCAGCAGCGGATCATCGACGCCTGGAAGCGCCGTCACACGGGCGGTGACCCCCACCGCCCCGTGCTCATCCTCGTCGGCGGCTACGCCGGCAGCGGCAAGACGGAGCTCGCCCGCTTCTTCGTTCAGCTCACCGGCTGGCCGCTGCTCGACAAGGACCCGCTCACCCGCCCTCTCGTGGAGCGCCTCCTGATTGCCTTGGGCGGCGACGCGAACGACCGGCACACCGACCTCTACCGCGAGAAGGTCCGGCCGGTGGAGTACGACTGTCTGATGCAGTCGGCCATGGCCAACATCAAGTGCGGCATCTCCACGGTGCTGACCGCGCCGTTCATCGCGGAGATGACTGACCCGGCCTGGATGCAGCGCCTGGCCAATCGCGCGGGCTCGATGGGAGTCGACGTCTTCCCGGTGTGGGTGCGCTGCGACGAGGAGTCGATGCGCGAGTACATCGGATTCCGCTCTGCGGCCCGGGACGCGTGGAAGCTCCAGCGGTGGGATGAGTACATGGCCACGATCGACCTCGACCTGCGCCCGGCGGTGCCGCACCTGGTCGTCGACAACCGGCTGGGGACCGCGGTGACGCTCGCGGACCAGGCCCGGCAGGCTATGGGGGCGATGTACGCATGACGGCGAAGCAGGGTGTGATCCTCTACGGCCCGCCGGCCTCGGGCAAGGACACCGTCACCGCGGCGCTTGGCGAACTGGACTCCAAGTACGCCCAGTTCGCGCGGCTCAAGGTCGGGTCGGGCAAGTCGGCCGGCTACCGGATGGGCACGGCAGAGCAGCTGCGCGAGCTGGAGGCCGCGGGCGACGTTGTCTACGCGAACGCCCGGTACGGCAACACGTACGCGATCGACCGGCCCGGCGTCGATGCCGCGTTCGCGGCCGGGGTGCCGGTGGTGCACCTCGGGCAGGTCGACGGCATCCGCGCGCTGGTCGACAGCTACCCGGCCGACTGGTCGGTGGTGCTGCTGTGGTGCCCGCGTGAGGTGACCGAGCAGCGGTCGGCTGGGCGCGGCGACAGCGACACCGCGGCGCGTCTGGCGGCGTGGGACGCGACCCGCAAGGACCTGACCGCGCACCCGGGCATGGTCTGGGACCTGATCGTGGACACCACGACGTCGGCTCCGCCGGACGCGGCGCAGCTCATCGACCGGCTGCTGGCGCAGCGGGCGGGAGCGGCGACGGCATGAGTGCGGGTTACGGCTGGGCGAGGCGGTCCAGGGCGTCGGTGAGCGTGAGCTTGCCGTCGTCCTTGGCGTCGTTCCACCGTGCCAGCGTGGACGCGGCCGCGCGCAGCATCTCCGGCGGAAGGCCGGCGGCCGCGAGCGCGTCGGCGGCTTCCTCCAGCTCCGGGCCCCAGCGCCAAGCGCGAGCCGCGGTCTTGGCGACGTACTGCGGCTCGGACAGGTACGAGTCGGTGCGCCTCGAGGCGACCTCGATGAGCTCCTGGTCGACGCCGTACTCGCGTGCCATCCCGACCGCGAGCGCCACCAGCACCCGGCTGGTCTTCTGGAACGAGGCGTACGACAACTTCAACGCGGACGCCTTTCCCACCTCCGTGCCCAGCACTGCCGTCCGGACGGCAGTGCCCCCGAACAGCACCTCGATGCGCTCAGCCGCGGCGGCCGGGCCGGACAGGTACAGGGTCGGTGTCTTGCCGCCGACCGGCGGGGAGCCGACGACACCCCCGTCCACGACGGTCGCGCTGGGTTCAAGCAGCTCGGCGATCCGCCGCACACGCTCGGGATTGATGGCGTTCGCCTCCACGTACAGCCCGGTGAAGGCGTGCTCGGCGACGTCGCTGGCCAGGTCCTCGGCAGCGGCCGGCGGGCAGAGGCTGATGACGATGTCGCTGCGGTCCAGCAATTCGGGCAGCGCGGACACCGGCGTCAGGCCGAACCGGGCGGCACGCGCCGCCGACGCGGCGCTGCGCCCCGTCTCGCACCAGAGGACCGCGGCCGCGTTGGTCGCGGCGCAGGCGGCGACGGCGGCGCCCATGCTGCCGGGGTGGAGGATGCCAACGGTCGGCTGGTCCACGGTGCTACTCCGTCTCGTTGAGCAGGATGGTGATGGCGGCGGTGACGTCGTCGACGACGTGGTGCGCGGCGGGAAGATCGTCCGGCCAGGGGCGGCCGCGCAGCCAGATGGTGCGCAGGCCGGCCTGGTGGCCGCCGCCGATGTCGTCGGCCGGGTTGTCGCCGATCATCCAGCCGCCGTCCGCGAGGTTCACCCCGCACCGGGTCGCCGCGAGTTCGAAGAGGCGCAGGTCCGGCTTGCGGATCTCCAGGTCGCCCGAGGCCGCGACACCGTCAACCAGGTCGGCGAGACCGGTCGCGGCGAGTTTGGCGCGCTGGATGTCGCCGGCCCCGTTCGTGATGATGCCGATCGTCCAGGCCGCCGCGCGCAGGCGGGCCAGGCCCTCGAGGACCTCGGGGCGGCAGGTGACGGCGGCCGACATGAGGTCGGCGTACTCCTCCCACAGGTCCGCGGCCGACGCCTCCAGGCCGAAGGCGTCCCGCAGCCGGGCGAAGTCATTGACGGTCGCGCGGTCGGCCAGCTCGATACGCAGCCACCGCTCGGCACTTGGGGAGAGTGCGCGGGAGCGGGTCAGGCACGTCAACGCGTCGCTGAGCGCCGACTGTCGGTCGGCCAGCGTGCCGTCCAGATCGAAGAATGCGAAGCGGGACATGGGCACGGACCCTACCCGGCGCTTAGCGGAACTCAATTCGCGGCGGCCGCTTCACCCAAACGGAGATCAGATCGTGTATCTTTCATGGTTACAACGATCATGGAAGGCTTGACTATGCCCGACCCGGACCGCTCGCAGCAGGTCGACGCCCTGCTGAACGGCCTGCCCGAGGTTCTGCCGCCTCCGCACGTGTGCGCGAAGTTGCGCCTGGCGGCTGGCCTCACCCAGCAGGACGTCGCGGATGCCGTGGGCGTGAAGAGGGTCGCGGTCACGCGCTGGGAGTTGGGCCAGACCAGCCCTCGACGCCCGCATCGCGAGAACTACTTGCGTCTCCTGAAGGGCCTTGCGGAACGCTTTCCTGAGGCCGCGAAGGCGGATGAGGGTATGCCGACGCCGGCCTCCGAAGGGGGGTCGGGATGACCTAGTGGCCATCGGCCGCGCGCGCCAAGAAGCGGACTAACCTCCCGCTGGCCTCGCGCGGCCCGTCTACCGACCGGAATAACCACCCGCGTCGGCCGCTCAAGTCCCGGCTGCTACCGGTCCTGAGCTGCGGCTTATCAAGCCGCTCATTTCGAAATCCGGCCCCTTATCAGGGCCACCAGTACCACCGGCCACTAACCACGGCCACCACAGCCAGATCAGTACCGACCCGCGTTACCCGCAGCGCCCCCACCACAGGGGCCATGCGGTTCAGCAGGACCGGGAGGGACGGAGAAATCTCCCCCCACCCGATCGGTGTCCGCCCTCTTCTCGCGAAGGGGGCGGTCCCACACATCCGCACACCTGGCTCGTCCAGCCCCGAGGGCTCTGGCCGGTCCAGCTATATGGAAGGCAGGTCGTTCTCATAGTGCCCGAAGTGGTGTCCCCCTGTCAGCTTGACCTTGTCCGTTTCACCCCAGTTCAGGCGCGCCAGTCGTCCCGCGCAACGGGGTCGACGCTCGATTCATCCCTCTTTTTCCGTTCCGTACCGGAAGTTAGATTTCCGGTAGGAAGCTACAAGAGCGGTGCTTTCAGAGCAGGCTCGCCGGGAACGGTCGCAGCGCCGGCCACTCGGCTCGTGCACCTGCTCGCGGACGACGTCCACAACTGCGTCGGCGGGAGCGTCCGCGAGGGCGGCTTCCCGTGTGGCGGGACGGGTTTCCAGATTTCTGCCCGCCGGGCGGGAGCGAACCGGGTACCCGCCGCTTCCCGGACTCTGTCCACAGGCTGCCTGCGCCAGGCTGCCGAGATGATCTCCATCTCGTACCCTCGGGCGGACCGGTGAGCGCCGTGGCGGCGCCGGCCGCTGTGCTGATTCCTGCTCCGCGTGCGTCGGTCGACGGCGACGCGGTCTCCGTGCTGCCCGGCCTGTTCGTGCCGGAGGCGATGCAGTGGCTGTCGACGTCGTCGGGCCGGGTCGCGCTGGATGGGTACTCCTGGATGCAGGCGGTCCACTGGGTCGCCGGGTCCGGGCTGTACGAGCCGCGGCAGCACCGGTCGCACGGGCCGCGCAGCTTCGGGCCGACGACCGTCTACATCGCGCAGCTGCTCAGCGAGCTGTCGCCCTGCCGTCCCGGCATCGACTACCTGATGAGGCGTACCGGGC
Organism: Streptomyces sp. NPDC048337; assembly: GCF_043201175.1. Taxonomy (NCBI): domain Bacteria; kingdom Bacillati; phylum Actinomycetota; class Actinomycetes; order Kitasatosporales; family Streptomycetaceae; genus Streptomyces; species Streptomyces sp. NPDC048337. The sequence continues at coordinate 129,739 of NZ_JBICYR010000020.1, read as the reverse complement.
TGTCGGAGCGGGCTGTCGAGTACCACCTGCAGATGCTGAGGGAGACGGGCCTGCTCGCGTGGGTCGTCCGTGGCACCCGGGTCTCCGGCGGCCCGGCGCAGGCATCGGAGTTCGCGCGGATGATCCCGCCGGCCTTCGACGTCGCGCTGGGGATCCGCACGGTGCAGCGGGATGAGGACGCTCCGGCGTACACGCGGGCGGTGTCCGGGATTGCGGAGTCCAAGCGGGAGCTGATCGCGAAGCTGGCGAAGAAGGCGTCCCGGAAGGTGCGTAAGCCGCGCTCGAAGACCTCCTCGAAGGCCCCGGCGAGGAGTGCCATAGAGGGTGCTGGCCAGGGCGTTGTGACGGCTGTTTCCGGTGAGAGCCGTTGCACCCCAATGCAGGTGGGTACCTCTGGTCTATCTCCTGCAGCAACTACCTCGCTTCCCTCTGAGACGACAGACGTCGCCAGCGGGGAGAGCGAGTCGTTCACCAGGAAGAAGTCCGGCAAGCAGGCTCGTCGGGGGATCAACAGCGTGGGACGGCGCTACCAGCTGGCCGCTGAGCTGATCCGGGAGATCCCCTGGCTGGGCCGGGCCTCGACGCCCCGGATCGCCTGGGTGGTCCGGCACGTCGCCGACGCCGGCTGGAGCGCTGCCGAGGTCCAGGCGTGGCTGCACGCACGCGGCCAGGTCGACACCGTTCACCGCGCCTCGGGGCTCCTCGCGACACTGTTGCGCGGCGCCCACGAGATCGTCCGCACCCCCGCGGCCCGGGCCGGGCTGGTCTCCGACTGGCGGGACTCCCGTATCGCCGCAGGACGGCGCCACCAGGAGCTCGAAGCAGTACCCCAGGGCCCCCGCAGCCGGGCCGCGCAGGCCGCGTGGATGCCCTACCTCACCGCCCGCCAGGCCCTCACCTCCGACTACGACAGGACCGCAGGCACCGTCGTTGACCAGCACTCCAGCCACGGACTGAGCTCTCTGGAAGTCGCAGACATGAGGGCCCTGGCCAAGGCCGAGTACGAGAACGGCCAGAGCACGCTGATCCGCTCCATCCTCAGCAGCTCCGGTCGTAACGCCGCCGACATGGTCTTCGGCGCCGAGCTCGTCCACCGCGCGCTCAACATCCCCCGCTCCGCCCGCCCGACCAGCCCCGCATACCGGTAGGGAGCCCTCGATGACCGAAACGATCACGACCACGCAGGCCCCGACGTCCGGTGTCGACCTCGCCCGCCAGGCCCTCGCTGCCGCCCGCGCCGCAGCCAGGCAGCGGGGTGAGCGGCCCAGCGGGTCCCGCAAAGCCCGTCGCAGTCCCACCAGCCGACAGGCCGACGGCCGCGAGCCGATCGGATTTGCCGCACTCCTGGCGAACCTCGTCACCGACCGGGCCTGGGAACTCCCCTCCGCCGGAGGATCCTTGGTCGACGAATGGTCGGCTGTCGTGACCGACCTCACCGGACACGTCGCCCTCGTCGGCTACGACCCGGACACCGGCGAACTCGCGGTGCGCCCCGCCTCCTCCCCCTACGCCACCGCCGTCCGGCTGCGTACCCGCCAGCTCATCGACAACGCCAACCAGGTCATGCGCTCCGCGACTGCCGTCCGCACGATCCGCATCCTTCCGCCTGGCACCACCCCCGCCATCCCCCACCAGGCCGAGGCACCCCGAACCAGCACAGCCCCTGCTCCCGCTCCGCCACGGGCAGAGCCCTACGAGCAGCCCGTCGGCTACCGGGAGGCCATCGCCCAGCACCGCGCCCACCGCTACACACCCCCTGCGGACACCCGGATCGCCCGGGCGGCCCGCGAGCAGATCCGCACCAGGATCCTCGAGCCCGAGACCGCCTTCGCCGAAGGCCGGGCCGAAGCCGAACGCCTCCGCGGAGAGGCGGAACGAGAGCAGGCCCGGGCATCTTCGGAGGCCCGGGCGCTGGCTCGGTCGCGCGCAGAGAGGGCCGGCCTCGGCCACCTCCCGCACCAGAGCACCGCGACCGCAGGCGAGTTCTTGGGCCGCACTGCCTGAGCGGCTCGCCTGTGAACGGCAACCCGTGTTCTGAGCGCCCCGGGGAGCCGCCTTCGCCCACGGCCAGGCTGTGGCGCGGGAATCTTCGCGGGAATCCGGCCGGACCGACCCGGGCCCCGGCAGAGCGCATCGTGAGCGTGGCTCACACGGAGAGGGGGGAGACTGGCGCCGTGGACGGCAGCGGGGAGGACGAGGTGGCAGAGCAAGCCGGTGGTCAGGACCTGGCACGACTCGCCCTGCGGAACGCGATCCAGGACGCCCGCTACAGCCGGGGCCGCGCCCACCGACTGCGCTCGCGACTGGGTCCCCGGCCGGGCGGGCGACTGCCCGTGCTGCTGAAGGTGACTGTCGCCGAAGTCGCCGACCACCTCGGCTGGCCCGTACCCGCGGAGGCCGTCGTGGTCACCCAGTGGCCGAAGCTCGCCGGAGACCTCGCCACCGGCCTGATCGCCGTCCACTTCGATCCGGTCTCCGGCCTGCTGAGCCTGCGGGGCACCAGCCCCGCATACGGGACCCTCGGGCGCTTTCGTACGCCGCAGATCAAGCACACCGTCAACAAGGCCCTCGGGCGGCAGCTCGTGCGGGAAATCGCCATCCTGCCGCCCGCCGCCGTGCACCGCCCAGCTGTGTCCTTGCCGCCGCGGGCCTTCCGGCACCCAGAGCCGGCCCCCCAGGACGACGAACAACTGGTCCTCGCCGCCCGCCGACGGCAGGCCGCGCAAGGACCCCGCGAACCCGGGCACCGGTTCCCTCCCAACGACGCACAGCCGGCCACATCGCAGAGCGACCTTGTGCGGGCCCGCGCACTGGCACGGGCCCGCACAGCCCGAAGCTCCCCGTCCTGATCTGACCGGCCACCACCAGGATGGTCGCTACGCTGACCCGCGGCGCCGGAGCGCCTGGACCTCCGAGCACGACGTACGAAGGAGACCCGTGGCCGACGATGGCGCCCAGGCGGCGCAGCCCCCTCACGACCTGACAGCAGAGAAAGCCGTGCTGCGCGCGATGCTCCGCACGGTCGATGCCGTCGCCGACATCGTCGTCGTGCTCCTGGGCGACGACTTCTACCGCCCCGCGCACGAGCTGATCTACAACGCCGTCATCGCGGTCTACGCCCGCGGCGAGACACCCGACCCGGTCACGGTCGGCGCCGAACTCGCCAAGGACGACCAGCTGACGAAGGCGGGCGGCAACGTCTACCTACACACCCTGGCCCACGACCCGGCACCCCCCGGCACCTGGGTGCAGGCTGCCGATACCGTCCAGGCCATGGCCGTGCTGCGCCGCCTCCAGGTCGCCACCGCCCACATCGACGACCTCACCGCCGACGCCACTCCCGAGACCGTGGAACACATCATCAACACGGCTCAAGCGGAGATCCTCGCCGCCACCAGCCGCACCCGGTCCTTCACCGCCCCGTCCCACCCACTGGCCGACATCCTCGAAGGCGCCCTGGACGAGATCGAGACCATCGGCAGCCAGCCCGGCCAGATCGCCGGCATCTCCACCGGCTTCGAAGACCTCGACACCCTCACCGGCGGCCTCTACCCCGCGCAGCTCATCGTCATCGCCGGCCGCACCGCCATGGGCACCTCCACCCTCGCCCTCGACCTGCTGCGCTGCGCGGCCATCAAGCACAACCTCCCCGCGGCGCTGTTCGCCCTGGAATCCCGCCGCATCGACATCACCATGCGCCTGCTGGCCGCCGAAGCCCGCGTACCCCTACACCACATGCGCTCCGGCACCATGGCCGACGACGACTGGGTCCGCCTGGCCAAACGCCTGCCGGACATCTCCGAAGCACCGCTCTACCTGCAGGACGACCCCTGCACCAGCTTCACCGAACTCCGCGCCCGCTGCCGGCGCCTGCACCGCCTGCACGACCTGAAGCTCATCGCCGTCGACGACGTCCAACAACTCCACTACGGCACCAGGCCCCTCGGCTCCCGCTACGAAGAGGTCTCCGAGATCGCCCGCGGCCTCAAGCACCTCGCCAAGGAGCTCGAGGTCCCCGTGGTAGCCGTCTCCACCCTCAACCGCAGCCCCGAACAGCGTGCCGACAAGCTGCCGCAGATCAGCGACCTGCGCGACTCCGGTGCCCTGGAGGACAACGCCGACCTCGTCATCCTCCTGCATCGTGAGGACGCCTACGAGAAGGACTCACCCCGCGCCGGCGAAGCCGACCTGATCGTCGCGAAGCACAGGTACGGGCCCACCGCGACAATCACCACGGCCTTCCAAGGCCACTACGGGCGCTTCGTCGACATGGCACAGCACTGACCCTCGAAGGCGGCCGCCGTTTCCATTGGAAACGGCGGCGCGAAGGCGCAGCTACAGGTGGTTCAGGTGCTCGCGTACGGGGCTGGCGAGCTCGGCGTAGAAGTCGGTGCGGTCCTGGGCCTGGAGGATCTGGGCGGCCACGGTCAGCAGACCGGTGCGGGCCTCTGCCCGGTCCAGGACGGGGGCGAGCACGGTTCGGATCCGGGCGGCCGTGACGGGAGCCAGCAGCGCGTACAGATACAGGGTGGCGGCGTCGTAGCCGTACGGGGCGCGGCCCCAGCCTTCCCAGTCCAGGATGTGCGGGCCGCGGGTGATGTTGCCGTAGTGGAGGTCGCCGTGGGCGGTGCTCCAGGTGATGCGGGTGTCGGCCTGGTGGCCGGTGAACTGGGGGATGACGCGGCGCAGGTACTCCTCGCGTACGGCTTCGCGGTCCGTCGGCGGCGGGACGTCGGCGAGGGCGTCCAGGGCAGCGGTCGTCTCCTTCCACCATGTCTCGGGCAGGCCGGGGTCTGCGTCGAGGACGGGGCGCGGGGAGACGATCGGGTCCGGGGCGAAGGCGTACAGCTCGGCCCGGTAGGCGTAGCCCTCGGTGGTCCAGTCCCGGATTCGGAAGAGGCCGGGGCGGGGCACCGAGGGGGGCAGGGCGCGGGAGGCGGACGGGCCGTCCCACAGCGTCCCGCCCTCGGTGCCGGCCTCGGCGCAGACCACTCGGAGCCAGTGCGGGCCGGCGGCCGCCGACAGGGTCCGGCCCTGGTACCCCCACACCCGTCGGCCGGTGGCGCGCAGGCCGAACTGGTCGGCGGCGTGCCGCTGGGCGGCCAGCATCCGGTCGGCGGTGGCGGTGGCGGGGGGCTCGAACACGGCGGGTCCTACCTCGGGTGGGAGACGGCTGCCGCGTCCTTGGATACCAGCTCCGTGGCGAGGGCCGCGACCTGTTCCACGGTAAGGCCGGAGCGCTCGGCCAGGTCCCCGATGCTCAGGCGGGCGCCGGAGACCAGGGCCTCCAGCGCGGGCCGGACGCCGGGGTGGAGCTCCCATTCGTGTCCGGCGGCGCGCAGCACCACCGACGCGTCGGCACCCTCCAGCGCGGCCCGGGCGGTGGTGAGGGCCAGGATCAGCTCGGGGTCGGCGGGGACGTCGCCGATGTGCGGCAGGGACGGTGCCGGGCGGCCCGGGTCGCGGGCGTCCATGGAGGCGGCGAACTCGGCGACCACGTGGTCGTGGAGCGCCTCGGCGACCTCCTTGCGCAGTTGCTCGGCGTACGCGGTGCGCTCGGCGGGGCCGGCCACGGTCGGTACGTTCGCGCGCAGGGTGGGGGAGTGGAGGAGCTGCCCGGCCAACCACACCAGGAGGTGGTGGCCGGTCGCGGGAGTCAGGCCGCACGTCAGGTGCAGGGACCGGCCCTGCGTGGCGGCGACCGCGTGCCACCAGCCGCGCGGGACGTAGAGCATGTCCCCCGCCTGCAGGATGACCTCGGCGATCGGCGGACCGTCGGGCTTCTCGGGGGCTTCCACGTCCAGGCGGAGCGGGTCTGTGCGGGTGGCCCCGTACAGGTTCCACCGCTTGGCGCCTGCGAGCTGGAAGACCACGGTGTCGTGGTCGTCCCAGTGGATGCCGAAGGCTTCGGTGGGGTGCCAGGAGGCGTACAGGTTGGCCTGGACGTCGGTGCGGAAGTGCCGCTCCAGCGCCTCGGCCAGGTCCTGGACGCCGGGGTGGAGCTTGTCGACGGCGTCCAGGACCAGGGATGCGCCGGCGCTGATCTGCCGGTGCAGGCCGGAGGGTTCGACGCGGTGGCGGACCTCGGAGCGCTTGGTGACCGAGGTGTGCAGGTACTCGTACGGCGGGACCTGGGTGCCGTCGTTGAAGAGCCTCAGGCGCGGGGCGTCAAGGCGGTGGCGGGCGACCAGGTCGTTCAGGTCGTCCCACGTGAACAGGCCGCACAGTCCTGCGGCGGCCTGTGACCAGTGCTGGTAGGAGCGGCCGAAAGCCCCGGCGAGGAAGTCCCCGCCGAGGCTCCGGACCGCCGCGTTGATCGCGGTGGTCATGGTCGGCGATCAGTCGTTGCCGTCGCCCTTGCCGGTGCCCCCGCCGTCCGGGGTCCGGGTCGCGGCTCCCTTGATGGAGCGGCTGGAGAGGATCAGACCGTTCATGACGTACTCCTTCGTGTCGGATGGAGCGTGGACGGCGCCCGCCGCCCCCAGGCAAGGCGGGCGCCCAGTACGGGGCCAGCCGGGAGGGGGAGCCCCTGGAGGCGTTGTCCCGGCCGGTTCCGTTCGACCATTGAAGGTCTGGGGAAGACCACAGGGGAGGGCCGCTCCGGGGGGCCGATTACCCCTGCGGGGTGCCGCGTTGGGGGGCCAGGATGGTCTTTCGAGACCTGGACAGGGGAGGCCCGGCATGGTGAGCCCGGACGGAATCGGCGAGCTGCTGCGCACCATCAGGGAGCGGGCGGAGCGGACCCGCGAGCAGCAGGCCAAGCGCATGACGGCCGTCGGCCTGGTGTGCACGGTCGAGAACATCAAGCGCTGGGAGACCGAGAAGCGGTTACCGACTCCGGTCTGGCGTTCGGCGATCCGTGCCGTCTACGGCCTGACCGACGAGCAGCTGGACCGGGCCCTGGAGAACACCCGCAGGTACCGCAGGCAGCAGAGGATGGAGGACGACGACGTGAAGCGACGCAAGCTGTTCACCCTGGCGGCGGCCACGGCGGGGTTCGCCGTGCTGCCCGGCATCGCGCAGGCCCGGGAGGGCATCGACAACGGCCTGGACGCCGACGGCGCCGGGGATCTCGCCTACCTGGAGGGCGCCTTCGAGCGGCACCGGGGCGGCTACAACGGACGGGCACCCGACGCCGTCCTCGGGGAGATGCGTGAGGACCTGGCGCTCCTCGCCGCCGTCCTGCGCCGGCCCCACCCCGCGAAGGACCGCACCGACCTGGCACGCACGGCCGCCGGGATCTCCGGCCTGGTGGCGATCGTCCAGCACGACCGCGGCGACCAGGCCGACGCGCACCGCTGGTTCGCCACCGCGGCGAAAGCCGCCCGCGAATCCGGGGACCGGCGGATGACGGCCTGGGTGCTCGGCCGTCACGCCATGGTCGGCCTGAACTACGGCGCCCCGGGACAAGCCGCCCGCATCGCCGAACAGGCCCGCCGGGAGGCCGGCGCCCGCCCGTCCGGCGCGGCCGCACTCGCGGCCGCCGTCAACGCCCGCGCCCTGGCCGCCATCGGCGACGTCCCCGGCGCCCGCCGGGCGGTCGACGACGTTCGCACCCTGGCCGAGCAGCTGGACGGCCCCGAGTCGGCGGACACCTGGTTCGGATACCCGGCCCAGAAGCACGCGGTGCACCTCTCCCAGGCGTACACGCTGCTCGGCGACACCCGCGCCGCCTACCGCGCGCAGGACGACGCCCTGGCCCTGACGACCTCGCCGTCGGTGATGACCCGGGCCCTGATCGCCATGGACACCGCCGCGTGCCTGCGCGTCGACGGGGACCCGGGCGCGGCCGCCGCGATGGCAGCCGCCGTCTACGACCGGCTGCCGCCCGCCTACCGGACCGGCCTGGTGCACTCCCGCGCCCAGCTGCTGCACCAACACCTGGACGGCGCCCCACGCCGGCTACTCGGCGACGCCCTCGCCTGAGGCAACCGGTCAGGCAGTCTCTCCGAGCTGGCCGATGTCATCCGTTCAACCGACGTGCTCCTCACTGGGGCTGGCGGAGACGAACTGCCAGGCTTCTCCGGGGGCGTGGGGAGGGATGGTGAGGCGGATCGCATCGTGGTTGTTCAGCAGGAGCCGGCCACTGGCGTGCAGGTGGTGCAGGTGGACCCAGATCCTGTGCTCGGCGGCCACGTGCTGCTTGCCGCTGCAGTTCAGCCGAGGGCACACGTCTTGGTGCCCGGTCCCGTCGTGAACTCCGACCTTCTCTGCGAACTCTGCAACAGGCACCACATTCACCGTGTCGTTCGGTTCGTCGCCCTGGGCGTACACAATGAAGCCTGCTTTGATCCGGTCATCCAGGTAGGTGGCCGCCATCGGAACTCTGCCCTGGTAGAGAGGCAGCAGGAGCTCCTCGATCCGTGCGAAGAAGAGCCGGGTGTCCATGGGTGCAGCCGCCTGCAGATCGAACCTGCCGGTCAGCGGATTTGGCGTCAGCCATTCCTGGTATCCGTCGTAGGGCGGCCTGCCGTGGAACAGGGGATTCATCTACAGCAGTCGCTGCTCCCGGCGCTGTTCGGCCACCCGAGCCGCCTGCTTGTTGGGGCCGCCCTTGTTGTCCTTGCGCTTCTTCGCCATGCCCTCGGATTCTTCCGTGCTCCATCCGCGGAGCCGGGCTGTCAGACGCCTTCTCGTCAGCGCGTCCGAGGGAACTGCCCGTTCGCGGGATGACGTGTGCCGCCTCTCGCAGCAGCCGAGAACCATAGGTGCTGTCGGCCTGGCGGCCAACGCCGAGCTGGCACCTCAAGCTGGCGCGCGCCCCGATGACCGTTGGAAAAGGCCACCACCACGACGACGAAGCGGCGGTACGGGGCCAGGCTGAACTCGGCCGTCGTCCCTGTGCCCCTGACAGAACCGTCGGGTGTGGATCAGGTGACGGTGGCGAGCGCCGTACGGACTTCTGCGGCCAGGTGCTGAGGGTGGCTGGTAGTGGGTGTGGGCTCGAGGTCGATCCAGTTGCTGAAGTGGGTGCTGCCGTCCGGCTGCTGTTTGCCCTCGCTCTCTCGGGTCATGTTCCAGGCCGAGTCGCCGCGGTGAAGGCTCCAGATATCACCGTCGCGGGCGATCAGGACTTCGCATCCACAGCCGAATCCGCTGTCGTCTTCACGGTAGGCACCGGGCTCGTGGACGGTTCGGAGTTTGGCATCCGGGCCCAGCAGGCCGGCGACCGCGGCAAGGAGTTCGTGCGCGTCCCTGGGGAGTTCGACCATCCGGGGGAGGCTGTGGAGCGCGTCGATCACGCCGGGTGCGAAGCCGCGGGCGAACTCGACAGCGGCAGCAGCATGCTTCAGCCGGTCATGGGCGATGGCCGTGAAGGCCGTTTCCCGGCGGGCCTCCATGCGGTCGAGGGTGTCCTTGAGGGCCTGCAGGTTGGCCAGCACTCCTTCGAGCTGGCTGAAGACGGCGGAGGCGGTGGCCGTGATCTGTTCGGGGGTGTACAGCGCCCACTCACTGGCGAGGGCCTCGGTCAGAGCCTCGGCGGCCTCGGCCCCGGCGATGGACAGGGCGATGGTCTCCACGGGGTCGTTGGCTCCGGTTTCAGCGATCATCCGGATCCCGTTGCACACGTCGTGGACGATCCCGCGGTCCGTTCCGCCGTCCTCGTACGTCGTCCAGTGCGTGCGCCAGTCTTCGGTGTCGGCCATGGCTGTTCCCCTCAGTACTCGTAGCGAGCCAGGTGGTTGTCCATGTCCCGGTCGTACCCTTCGAGCCGGTCGAGGAAGGGGTCGAACGCTGCCCGGGCCTGGGCTGCGGTGATCTGGCCGGCCTCGAGGGCGCCGAGGAGCTCCAGTACGGCGGGGAGTTCGACGGCGGCGCCACGTCCCGGCTGGTCCTTACGGTGCTCGGAGTACGTGGCGCCTACGGTCCCGGCGACGCCGGGCAGCACGAGGGAGCCAGCGGTGATGTCGCGGGTGACGTCGTACGGCATCGGTGTCCTCCAGGTGGGTCGGGCGTGGCAGAGCGGGTGTCCTGTGTGGTGAAGGTCCGCGCCGGGCTGGGGGCGAAGGGGCCCGGGTCATACCCAGAAGGGGCCGCCGCGCTGGGACAGGATCGTCGGGGCGGGCGTGCTTTCGAGGACGGCCTGCCGCCACAGGGCGCGGTTCCTGTAGGGGGTCTCGTCGATGTTCTGCGGGTTGTGCCGCCACTCGGCCAGATGCTGGGCGACGGCTGCGAGAACAGCAGCGTCACCGGGCCCGCTCTCCTGCGGGGCCGCCGCGTGAAGGGCGGCGACAGCAGCGTCGGCCGGGTGGTAGCTCAGCTGCATCACGGGCTCCGGCGCGTCGATGCCCTGCCGGAGTTCGGTGATTGCCTCCTGGAGGTGCTCCTCATTCACCATGACGGGAAGCGCCAGTAGAGCTGCGAGGAGCACGGCGGCCTCGGCGGTGTTCAGCAAGGTGGCGTTGCTGCCGCTGAGGGTGTGGTGGAAGACCCGCAGGAGCACGTCGGTGAGGCGAGGCTTGGCCCGCCGGTCGTACAGGCAGTGGGCACACAGCCAGGTCATCGGCTTGAAGGGATTCCGGGGGTTTGGCATCCGGCCGATGAGTTCGCCCGCCACCACCGGCGCCGCACACAGGTTGCAGGAGCCGTCCGCGAGGGCGTTCTTCGTGCGCATTGGCGCGGCCAGGCCGCCGGGCTCGGCCGGCTCCGGGTGGGTGTAGGCGCGGTAGGAGGCGGGGTCCTCGATCCAGGCCCTCGCCTGGATGATGGCGTCTCGCAGCTGTTCGTCTGTGGCCTCGGCGCGGCTGGACGCGCCCATCCAGTCGTTCAGCTGCCGCTGGACGAAGGGGATCGGGTCGCGCAGCGCGCCCGCCAGCGGTCCCACGTAGGTGGTGAGGAGCTTGCGCAGCTCGGCTCCGTGCAGCTCGCCGAGCTCGTCGGAGGAGGGGGCGGGAAGCCCGGTCGGCATGGACGACGGGTCGTCCAGCCACCGCTCGACATTGGTGAGGGCGGTCCCAAGCTTGGCCAGTGAGACCCCTGACCTGCTCTTTTCCCCGATGGAGTCGTTGACGATGCCGTTGACCCGGCGCCCCTGCATGCCTGTGGCGGCGGCGAGTTTCTCCACCTTCCAGTTGATCCGCTGCCGGACCTGGTTCTCGGTGAGCAGTACGACCGGCTCACACGTCCGGCACGGGGCATCGGCCGCGGGGGCCGGCTGTTCGCCGCACTGCCCGCAGACGAAACCCGGGCACGCCGAACACAGGGTCTCCAGCTCCTCGCTCTCCCCGGGATCGGGCGGGCACAGCTCCTGGCGCATCTGCTCGGCGACCGACTGGCACTCGCCGACGCAGTTCTCGGCGGCGGCCCCGGCGCCGGGCTGCTGGACCAGAGCCTCGCGCACGGTGGGCCACAGCACGGTCGCGTGGGAGATGTCGTCGTGCCACCGCTCGAGCTGCGCGGCCCGGTAGGCGGCGAGCAGCCGCTTGTCGCTGCCGCCCGCCACCTTGCTGTGCTCGCCGTCGTCGAGGCAGCCGCAGGGCAGCCGTTCGGCGTATCCGCAGAACTCGGCGCCGAAGGACCCGCACTGCGGACACATCGTCCACTGGTAGGGCGAGTCGCCGTAGGTGAGCATCCCCTTCGCCTCGTGAAGCCGCCAAGGCCCGTCCCAAGGGTCGGGTCGCCCCCAGGTGTCGATGCCAGGGTCGTCGTCGGGGAAGAACGGGCCCTCGGACAGCAGCGTCAGCCCCTGCCACTCCTCCGGGACCTCTACCGGCAGACAGCGGCCGGCCTGCTCACCCCAGCCGTCACCCCAGTAGTCGCTGCCCTCGGCGGCCATGGCGAACCGGCCCCACCACACCGGGGACTCCAGCTCGGCCGCAAACCACATCCGCTGCTCCGGGAGCCAGAACGCCGGCGTTCGCGGCGAGCCCTGGCTGTCGTAGAAGGTCACCGGTTCGTACGCCCACGGCACCCGCAGGTGGTCAAAGAACACCGACCAGCGCGCGTGCAGCTCCGTACGGAACTCCACCCTGATCACCTCGTACGCCATGAGCCGCTCCCTGCATCTGGTTCTCGCCGGGCCCACCTTCCACCCGGAAGCGTGAGGACTCATGAGCTCTGTCACCGGTTCAGCCCATCTGTGTCCCTCCGCAGAGGTACTGGCCCGTCGGCGCCGTGACCGGCTGGGGACGCGCGCTCAGGCGACCGGCCGGCGTGGCGGAGCCATGGGAACGGGCCGACCTGTGAGCCGGAGGCCAGCAATTGGCTACTACCGGTCGTGGAGTGCGCATCCCTTGGAGGAGTAGCAGAACGGGTCCTCGACCATGTGCCGGGTCCCCTGGTAGACCTCATTCCACGCGTCGGCGTCGTACGGGTGGACGATCACGCGCTGCTCGGCGGCCGCGCCCTGGTCCGCCGCCATGATGTAGGGGAAGCGGTGACGGGCGGCAGTGATCCTCGGGTCTGCACCTGGGGAGAAGGCCACCGAAGGGTTCACCCACAATCGGGCGACACCGTCCACGTCTCCTTCCAGCGCCAGAAATTCGTGCTCAGCGAGCCACGCCACCGCCTCCCGCAGGCGCACGACGGTGACATCGAGCTGCTCCGACCATCGAGCGAACTCGAACAGGACCGGCCCGCTGCCCTGCAGCTGGCAGGAAAGGATGGCCAGCACATCCCTGATGGTCCCGCCCTCGCCTCCGCGTTTCTTGCCGCTGGCCCGGGCCTGAATGAGGTGAAGAAGGCTCGCGGCCCTCGCAGCCGGCCCGCTGATGAAGCCGAAGTCGCACGTGCAGCTGGTCACCCCACACCAACGGTCCGGCTTCGACGGAAGCTGCCCTGCGGGAAAGAACCTCACTCGGATGGCTGTGAGAGCGCGATATTGTGGAGCTTCTTATCTGCGGTTTTGTGATCTGGCAGGAGTGCCCGCGTGCCCGAGGACCCCATCGCTCACGGTGAGCTCGCCGCGCTGACCCGGCGCCACGAGCAGGCTCAGGATCAGAACGTCCGCGAGTTCGGGATCATCAAGAGCGAGCTGACCACCCTCCAGCTCAAGGTCAGCAACCTCGACCAGAAGGTCGACAGCCTGATGAGCACGGTCAGCGGCCTGGAACAGAAGATCGACCGGAACCAGGCCCAGATCGTAGAGCTGCTCACCCAGCTCGTCGGCCAGCGCCCCGACGCCAGCTGATCTTTCCGGGCCCGCCCCCGGCCCGTCATGGCGACGGCCCCGACCAGACACATGGTCGGGGCCGTGGTGCGTCCGGGGTCAGTTTCCGGCGCGTAGGTGTTCCTGCCGGGCCTGGACCAGGTCGCGCCATGCCGAGCGGACCTCGTGGTCGCTCCTGGTCCACCGGGTGGTCGAGGGCTCCGGGAGGGGCAGGCCGGCCATGAAGTGGGCGATGTCGGTGAAGTAGGCGAAGTCCCCGGTGGCGGTGAGCGCGCGGAGCCGGTCGATGGTGGCGGCCAGGTCCTGGTCGTCGCCGCGGACGGCGTGGTGGAAGACAAGTGCGAGCTCCACGAAACGGTGGAGGAAGGGGAGTCCCGCAGCCTCGATGTCGGTCCGCAGGGTCTCGGCGCGGGCGGTGACCTCGCCGGTTCCGGCGTCCTTGATCAGGGCGACGACCTGGGCGAGGAGGGTGTTGGAGCGCTGGTCGAGGCCCTCGAGGAGCTGGTGGGCGAGGACGAGCTCGTCGTCGGCACGGTCAGGGTCGGCGAAGGAAGCCGCGAGGGCGAGGCGGACCTGCATCATGGCGCGCTCGCCAGGGGCGCCGTGCTGCTCGGCTTCGGCACGGCCTGCTTCGAAGGCGGCAACGGCGGCCGCGGTGTCAGCGTGGGACCACAGGATGTCACCGAGCACTCGGTGGTGGCGGCCCTTCCAGCCCAGGGTGGGGACGGCGGCCAGGGCGGTGGGGAAGTCGCCGGCGAGCCGCGCCAGGTTGGCAAGGCCGCGGCGGGCCTTCGGTGCGAGGCGCCCGTCGGCGTCGGCGACCTGCTGCATCCCGGCTCGGGCGGAGGCACCCTGATCGAGGTCCTTGTATGCCTTGGACCGGTAGTACAGGGCCAGCTCGATGACCTCGGCGGACAGCAGGCCGGAGTCGAGCACCTCGGTCAGCCGGTCCACGGTGCGCTGGCGGTGTTCGTGCTGGCGGCGGGTGATCGCGGTGAGGAGCTCGGCCAGGGCGTCCGCGGGCGTGTCCGGGGCGTCGGCGGCGTCGGCGGGCAGGGTGAGCGGCTCCCAGACGGAGTCGTCGGTGTAGGCGTAGGCGGCGTCCGTGAGCCAGCCGAGGTCGGCGAGGTTGTGGTCGCGGGCGAGTCGCAGGCCCTGACGCAGGCAGGCGACCAGGAGCAGGCGGCTGGGGCCGAGCGTGGTGGCTGCCGTCCACTGCTCGCCGAGGGCGGCCAGGGCGCGGGTGGCGGCCTGCTGCCAGTCGGCGTCCGTCCAGCGGTCCTCGCTGTGGGTGTCCTCGCGTACGGCCGTGCGGATCGCCCGGTGCAGGTGGTACGGCCACAACGCGTTCGGGTTCTCGGCAATCAGGGGGCGTTCGGTGAGGCGTCGGGCGAGGGCCTGCTGGGTGAGGCGGGCGGCCCGGGTGGCCAGCTCCAGGTCCCAGGCATCGAGGAGGGAGACGCTGCGCAGGAGGTGGCGTTCTTCGGCCGTGAGGTCGGAGAGGGTGCGGGCGAGCAGGGCGGGGAAGGAGCAGTCGAAGTCCGCCGCGACGGGTGTGCGGCCGGTGCGGCGGATCTCCAGGAAGCGGGAGACGGCGAGGTCGAGGTGGAGGGGCAGGCCGTGGGACCGGGTGGTGATCGCGGCCCTGATGTCGGCGTCGATGAGGGGCCGGCCCTCGATGGTGAGCCGCTGGGCGAGATGGGTTTCGCAGTCCTCGGCGGACAGGTCCCCGATCAGGTGCTGGCGCCCGGTCGGTGCGTCGGTCCGGGGCGCGGGCACGCTCCGGGCGGCAGACAGGCCGGGCCAGGCGGTGGGTCCGGTCCAGTCGAGCTGGCCGTGGAGCGCCGGGTCGGCCCACTGCAGGCGACTGCGCCCGGCGAGGACGAAGAAGACGTTCGGCATGAGCCAGACCAAGCGCTGCAGGAGCCGCTCCAGGTCGCGGTGGCGGTCCGCGGTGTCCTCGAAGGTGTCCAGCAGGACCACCGGCGTCACCGTCTTCTTCGCGGGCAGGCGGCTCAGGTCCCATGCCAGCAGGTGCGGGTAGTACGACAGGGCTTCCAGGTCCGGGGTGGCTTCCAGCAGGGCCGCGGTCCGTACGGCGCCTGCGAGGGCTTGGGCACGTTCTTGGCGTTCGCGCAGTGCGGTGACCAGGGCGGAGGTGAGCTGTCCGGCGGCCGAGCCGACCAGGCCGGGCAGTTGCAGGGCGGCCGCGAGCTCGCCGACGCCGGCCTGGAGCTGGCTGGGCAGCAGGTTGGTGACCTTGCCCGCGATCCCGGTGCGCCGGATGTACTCGTCGAGGGGCTCGCCCGGGTGAACGGTCTCCCAGTAGTTGCGCAGGGCCACGTCGAAGGACGGCAGGGTTCGGCCGAGTCCGCCGGCGAGCGCGAGGCGGATCGTCAGCAGGACGCGCTCGTAGTCAGACCCGGCCTGCGCGGAGCGCGACAGGTCGATCCGGATCGGCAGGAGCCGCTGCGTCCAGGCCGGTTCACCCCACTGAGCGGGGCGGTCCTCGGCCGTGGTCAGGGCAGCCTCGATCTTGCGGAGCAGGGTCGACTTCCCGGCCCCGCCCACCCCGTGGAACATCAGCAGGTTCGTACGGGGGGACTCGAGGTCTTCGACGTCGAAGCCGGGCCGGGCCACGTGCTGCAGGTGCTCGCCGAGCGCGGCCGCGACCACCGCCCACTGGTACTGGCGGTCGGTGAACGCCTCCACCGCGTCGTACTCCGACGGGTTGTTGGAGCTGAACAGCGCACGAAGGTCGGCCACGGTCGGTCCCCCCAGAATGATCATCGACGGTATCAACCGTAGAGCCTGGGGCGTGCGGCGTGGCTGTCTTCCGCAACGCGGGTGCCGTTCCCGCATCGTCTCGGCCAGAGACAATGACGCCCCACCGCCTCCCGATACGTGAAGGAAGTCCCTTGTCAGAACAGTGGAGCACCGAGGCCGCCGAACAGGCCGTACACGGCGTGACCAGGTGGTACGTCGAGCAGATCAGGAAGGAGCAGCAGGCCGGGACGGACCCGGAGCGGCTCCAGGCGCTGAAGGAGGGCCTGGCCGGCTGCGCCGCCGACCTAGAGGCACTCCAGGACGGCGGTCAGACGGAAGCGGCTGAGATCGGGGACCGCTACGCGGCCCTCGCCCAGGAGCTGGAGGGCCAGTAGCCGCTGCCCGTCCGGACGGGCAACAGGGCCGGGGTGATCGTGGAAGCGAGGGTACGCGGCCGCAGGTGCCCGGGCATCAGCGGCCAGGCCAGCGCGGCGATCTCGACAAGGTCCGCCCAGTACTGCGGCAGCTCGCCTTTCAGCCGCTGCAAGGTGGCCAGCAGGTGGGCGGCCTCGGCGGACGTGTAGGGGCGGTGTTGCTCGGCCTCCAGGACGTCCCCGCCCCGGGCCGGCTTCCTCCAGGCACCGTCCGGAGTCCGTTCGTTTCGGTACAGCGCGGTCAGGTCACGGCGGATGACGGACACGCAGTGCACGTACGGTGAGGCTTCGGCCGCGCGGACCACGGCGGGCACGACGCCGAAGGTTCTGGTGTGGGCGGCGGCCGCAGTGAAGCGGGGCGCAACGCCCATGCGGGCCACCTCGGCGCACCGGGTCGCGGTCCCCAGCCGGCTGTCCGCGGCCCGCGCCCCGATCACGACCAGCTCCACACGGCGCCCCGCCCGGTGGTCGCGGCGCGCGCTGCCGAGGAAGTGGTCGATGCTGTCCGGGGCGATCTCGATCAGCATGTCCCCACGGCGGGCCCGGACGTGGGCTTCTGCCATCTCCTGCCAGGCCCGGTAGTCGGCCCGGATCCGCGCCGACGCCGTACGTGGCTCCTCCTGGAGGAGCTGGCGGTAGTCGGGGTGCAAGGACTTGAACGTGCCGCCCTCGATCCGGGTGGGCCGGCGCACGCGCAGCGCACGGCGCAGGGCCCGCGCGGTGTGGGTCTTCCCTGACCCTTGCGGCCCCATCACGTAGAGGGTGACCGGGTCGTCCTGCGGCGTGATGGTGCCCAGGAACATGGGGACGATCAGCTCGTCGAAGACCCACCGGTGCTCGCTGGCGGACAGACGGTGGTAGTCGACACCGGGCGGCACGGTGAGCGGCTGGGCGATCCGGCGCACCGGCTCGGCCAGCGCGAAGGCCCGCTCCAGCCCGCCAGCCACCGCCAGACGGCGCTCCGGCGCGAGCGCCGCCGGGTGCAGGCGCTCCTGCGTGCTGGTCAGACGGCGCCGGAACTGCCAGGTCTCCGGCGCGGTCCACGGCCGGCCCCACTCCGAGGTCAGCGCCTCGGAGGCGCCCTCCTCTTCGCGCCAGGACGTTCCGTCCGCGGTGAGCTCGTTGCGGTACAGCACGTGAAGGCCGCGCCGCACCACCAGGACCTGGTCCGCCAGCCTCTCGGCTTCGACGGCCTGTAAGAAGAGCGGCAGGTTGCGCGCACACCGGTCGAAGTTGCCCCAGGAGATGTACCGGCCGACGCCTTCTTCGGCGACCTGCGTCAGGTAGCGGTCCAGGCCGCTGAGCTGCGCGGTGGCCTCCGCCGTGGCCACCGCCACCAGCTCCACGCGGTAGCCGGCCGCGCGGTAGGAGCGGGCCCTCGCACATGCTTCCTCCAGGTCAGGAAGTGGCTCTTCCAACACCACGTCGAACCGCCCGCTGCGGGCGTACTCCTCGACCTCCGCCTGCCACCGCATGACGTCCGGACGGATCCGCACGCCCGCCGTGCGGTCATCACTGCGCATGAGGCCGGCGTAGTGAGGATGGGCCCCCTTGTAGAGGTCGCGGCCGATCAGCACCGCGCCGCCGCGCCGGTCAAGGACGGCCAGGAGGAGCTCACACAGCTCGGACTTCCCGCTGCCCCCAGGCCCCGCGACGATCACCACCACCGGCCGGTCCTGGGGAACGGCGTCCTTGGTCCAGGTCGGCAGGATCTCCGTCCTCAGGATCTCTTCGTGCTGACCCTCGGCCAAGACGACCGGGACGACGTTCTCGTCTCTCAACACAACCCTCCGCAGTGATGTACGCACTTCGTACGGCAAACGTACGGCATTCGTTCGTTCCACGGGGTAGAATCGACGAAAGGAGGTGTTGCATGTCCGAGTTGTTCGACGCGGTCGACGCCCTGATCGCGTCCCGCGCCACGCTCCCGCCGCCGGCGGAGCGCAAGCGGCTGCGTGCCGCGCACGGCCTGACGATCGACGAGGTGGCCACCGCGCTGAAGGTGCGTCGCGCCACGGTGTCCGGCTGGGAGGCGGGCAAGACCGAGCCCCGCCCGCCGGAGCGCGACGCGTACGCGCGACTGCTGAAGCAGCTCGCCGAGCTCTACCCCGCGCTCGAGGAGTCGGCTGCCCCGGTGCCCGCCACGTTCACCAGCGCACCCGCTCCGGCCGAAGCGCCGACTCTGTCCACAGGCCCGGCCGCCGAGGCTGCGGCCATGACTTCAACCGAGAACACCCAGACCCCCGCTCTTGCTCCCGTCGCCGCTGCGGCCCCGGCCGCCGAGACCCGGGCGCCCGCCACCAGGACGCCGTCCACGTCGCGCCGCCCGGCGGCGAAGAAGGCCGCCCCGGCCAACACCCCGGCGGGCGGCACCGACCCGCGGTTCGAGAACGGCCCGCTGGCGGTCCTGGACGTCGAGGACGGCAAGGTGCTGGCGTACTGCACCGGCGGCCTGGTCCTGGACGTGCCCGCCAAGTCCCTGCCCGCTCTGGTGGACTGGACCCTCAAGGAGGCCAAGCTCGGGCAGCCCAAGCTCGTCGGCCCCGGCAAGGACGCCGACCCGCTGATCGTCCTCACGGAGGCCGCGCTGGAGCGCTACGGGCTCCCGGCCACCCTCACGGAGGAGCAGCGGGCCGCCGGGCGCATCCCGGAGAACCACAAGGTCATCCGGCAGCTGACCCGCGCCGACTGGCAGCTCACCAAGCGCGGCTTCGGTCCCTGGGCCCGCATCTATCGGCCCGCCAAGGGCTCCGACCGCCAGTGCGTCCAGCTGTGCATCCCCTCATGGAACGCACTGGACACCCGCCACTGGGGCGCGGCCGGACAGCTGGCGCCGGCGGAACTCGCCCGTCTCCTGGGCGTGTACGCGACCCGGGTGATGACGCCGCGCGGCTCCACCGCCGTCACCGGCCTCGAGCTGATGACCGCCCTGCACCCGCCGACCCACGCCGTGCGGGACGAGGAGACCGGCGCCCTGCGCCAGGCCGACGAGAAGACCCCCGGCTCCCTGGGCAAGGACCCGGTGGACTGCGCCCCGTGCGAGGCCCCCGACGGGCACCCGCTGCTCAAGGACCTGGGCCGTTTCCACGTCCGCGGCCCCGCCGAGCGGCTCTTCGAGGAGGCGTACGACTGGGCCCGTCCCATGACCGACGCCGAGTGCTCCCTGCGCCACCTCGTCGGCCTGGACGTGAACATGGCCTTCGCGGCGGGCGCCAACGGCCTGATCGTCGGCCTGGGCGCGCCCACGCGCGTCACAAACCCGGTCTTCGACCCGAAGCTGCCCGGCTCCTGGCTGGTGGACCTGAGCCACGTCGACCTGTCGAAGGTGAAGGTCGGCAAGGAGTGGCTGCAGCTGGACGGCAGCCTGCTGCCCTCGCCGTTCACGCCGAAGGGCGAGCGCCCCGAAGGGCCGGCCTGGTACGCGACGCCGACGGTGGCGTACGCGGTGGAGCTCGGCTACGACGTCGCGCCGACTGAGGCGTGGGTCCGGTACGACAACGGCCGCTACCTGGACGGCTGGTACAGCCGCCTGCGGGACGCCTACCTCGCCACCATGGCCGACCTCGGCGTCGACGCCGACCTGGCCCCGGCCGACTTCCTGGCGGCAATGGACGGCTACAAGCAGCGTGACCCGCAGATGACGATCGTGGCCTCGGCGATCAAGGCGACCGTCAAGGGCGGCCTGGGCAAGCTCCGCGAGCGGCCCCGCGGCGAGGGCTGGCGGCCGGGTGAGCCGTGGCGCGCGCTGTCCCGGCCGACGTGGCGACCGGACATCCGCGCGGCGGTCATCTCCCGCACCCGGATCAACCTGCACCGCAAGATCGTCAAGCACGCGGCGTTCACCGGGCAGTACCCGATCGCGATCCTGTCCGACTGCGTCGTCTACGCCTCGGCCGGCGAGACCCCGCTGGACTTCCTGCCCTACCGGGAGGGCAAGCCGCTCCCGGGCGGCTTCAAGCTCGGGGTCAACCCCGGCCTGGTCAAGTGGGAGGGCACCCAGAGCGTGCTGTGGGGCGAGGAGGTCCGCGAGCGGCACAACGCTCCGGAGCTCAACCTCGCCCGGTACATCAAGGACGGCAACGTCACCGACGACGACAACGGCGAGTAGGGGAGAGAGCAGGCGATGGCCAAGGAGTTCGGGGACGGCCTGGACCAGGCGGTGCAGAAGGCGTTCACCCGCCCCGCGCCCAAGGGCGCGGGCACGCAGATGCGGTACCTGGTCAAGCAGCTCAAGGCCACCAAGGCGGTCGCCGAGGTGCTCGGGATCTCGCAGCGGCAGGTGGAGCGGTACGTCGCGGGCACGGCCAAGAAGCCGCGTGCCGACCTCGCCGCGCGCCTGGAGCGCGAGGTGAAGAAGCGCTGGCAGCCTCAGGTCAGGGCCAAGGCCCGCGAGAAGGCGGCGACCACCGGCGGCATCGTCATCGACGTCCACGCCCGCCTCGGCTACACCGGGGCTCCTATGGAAAGCACCGACGAGGCCCGCATCCGGCACCTCACCGTCGCCCTGCCCCCGCAGCACGCCGCCCGACTCTTCGACGCCCAGCAGCAGGGAGCCAACGAGAACACCCTGCGCCAGCTCACGGCCGAAGCACTTAAGGAGGTCTACTTCCAGGACAGCGGCCGCCGCGCCGGCTCCCTCGAAGAGGTCCAGATCAACGACGTCCTGGATCTCGAGTTTGACCTCTGAGTCAGGCCTCAGCCCGAACAGCCCGTGAGCCCCTGTGACTGAGCGCTTCAGTTGGCGAGTGAGTGCTTGAGTTGGCACCTTGAGCGTCACACCTTGGCGTGTACGCCGCCGCCCACGGCTGCGCTTAAGGGCTGAGGTCGGTGGCGGCTCGTAGACCAGGATTTCATTTTCGTCCTTCACAAGGTGTTGCGAAGATCGTTCCCATGCCCTACTCGTTCTCCGTCGACCGGATTCTCGGCGACCGCTCCTTCGCCGAGATCGGCTACCCCACCCTTGCCGTGGCTGACGGACGGCGGGGGCTTCTCGCTGTGGCGGGTACGCACGGCTTCTCCGATCACCCGGCGGTCGGCGTCTACGACACCGCCACCCTGTCCTGCCGCGCACTGATCCGCTCTCGCGACGTGGTCCAGGCGATGGCGTTCCACCCCACGCTGCCGCTACTCGCCGTCGGAACCGGTTCCTACGACGGCGGGTACTTCTTCTCCGGTGACCTGCTCCTCCTCCACCTGGAGACAGGAGCATCCATCTCAGCCTTCGAGCATCAGGACGGGCGCCAGGTCCTGGAGCTGGAGTGGCTCGACGAGCAGCGACTTCGCGTGCTTATGGCCCCGCCTGATGACTGGCAGGACAAGGAAGCGCACACGCACGGTCACACCGCCGTGGTACGCCGGTCCGACTGGAGCTTGGTGCCGCCCAGGTCCATCACGCCCAACGAGCTGGCCGGCCCCCGGGTGCCGGCGCCCCGTCCCGATGGCAGGGCCGCCGCGTATCGGCTGGTGACCGAGCTCGGGCCGGACTGGGAGCCCCGTCTCGCTGTTCAGGCAGTGGAGGAACTCTCGGACGGCCGGATCCTCGCCACGCTCGGCGGAGTGCAGTTGGAGTGCTGGCTTCCGTCGGGGGAACGGGCATGGGCCGTCCCGGACGAAGACGGGGGCCGCGAGATTGCCGTGGCCCGGGACGAGAGCTCAGCCTGGGTCTCCCTTGTACGTCCCGAAAGACACGACCGGCGCCCGCAGTCTGTGGTCCGGCTGTCTCTGGCGGACGGTGCGCAAGTGGACCAGATCGCACCGTCCGGCTACGTATCGCTGTCGAGTGCGGCGGACGGTGAACCGGCCCTCGCCCCCGCCGGGTACTGGGTCCGGGGTGTACCCGTCAATGGCAGGGCGCCCCTGCGCGTCCGGAACGCCAGCTGCACCTGGTTCCTGTCCTACGTGAAGCAGGGGGGCACTCGGCGTTCGCATCCCGGAGTCCCCTGGGTGGCCACGGCCGAGCTGAAATCCGGACGAGAGTCTGGCCGACCGGTCGAGCCGGCGCAGAAGGACGTACGACGGCTGTTCCCCTACTCCTGGGTTCCCGAGGAAGAACACTTCGGTGGGCCCGGCGTGGAGGCCGCCGACGGGAGCCTGGTCCACGCGGGCAGGGTCTTCCGGCAGCGGCGCCAGCCCGGTGACTCGTTCGTCGTACGACGCGAAGCCTCGGACGGGTCACCTCGATGGGTATTCCGCACCGACCGCTCCGCAACCGCGCTGACCGCCGACGCAAGCACAGTCTTCACCGCCTTCGACGGCGGCGAGATCGTCGCTCTCAGCCTCGACGACGGCACCGTGCTCTGGCGAGACCACCTCACCCTCGGAGACGCTTCCGTCATCCCCACGGCGCTCACCGTCACCCCGTCGGGTCGGCTCCTCGTCGGGACCCGCGACGGCCGGATCCTCGTCTGCTCCGCCGCCACGCGACGGCCTCTGAGCGCTTCAGTTGGCGAGTGAGTGTGTGAGTTGGCGAGTGGAGCGTGCTGTATCGACGGTTCGGGCGAGCTGGGTGGCGTAGGCGTCGAGCAGCGGCTTCATCTGCCGGTAGAAGGGCACCTTGTTCTGCCGGAGCCAGTGTCCGATGGTGAACCGGTCCAGTCTCCATGACGCGTCAAGCTCGGGGGCGTTTCGGGCTTCCGTCGGCTTCGGTGCGAACTGGGTTTCGCCTTGGGTGACTTGCGTCCAGAGGTAGACGGTGACGGCGAGGCGAGCTCGGTCGTCGGAGATGTAGCGGGGGCTGGGTCGGCGTTCCAGCTGGTCGGCGATCTGGCGCCATGCCTGCGGTGGCAGTGCCCAGTCGACGAGGAGGGTGCGGCGGTGCTGGTAGTCGATCAGCGGTGAGGAGGCGAGTTCTGCGGCGATCGCGTCCAGGGCTCGTTCGTATGCTTCCGGGGTGCCCTGGCGGCGGGCCCATCTGTTGATGGGCCCGCCCAGGCCGTGTCCGGCGAGTCGGATTCCGAGGAATTCAGCGGCCTCGGGGACGGTCCTTCCGAGGGCTCGCCGGGCAAGGAAGGTGGAGGTGGTGCGCCGTAGGACGGACATGCTGCAGGCCTCGGTGAAGGCGCCGAGGTGGGTCTCGGCCCATTCCAGGGGGAGGAACGCCGGAACGTGCTGGGGGCTGTAGTCGAGGCCGCGGTGGGGCAGCCGGCTTCCGCCCCTGCCGCGTCTGCGGTGAGTCGAGACAAGGTATTCAGCGGCGTTCCGGAACCTCTCGGAGCACTCGTCCTGGTAGCGGCGGTAGGTGCTGTCCCAGCTGCGGTGACGTTTCGGTTCGATGCCGCTGCGGGTGCGGTTCTCGACCGGCGCGAGGGGAGCCAATGCGGTTCGCAGGTCGGCGGCCGTCAGGATGGCGTCGGCGGCGAAGAGGATGCTTGCGCAGGCGCGGGCGTCCTGGGGCGGTGCACTGGCGTGGAGGGAGTGCGAAGGGTCCTGGCGGCCCGCCAGCACCAGGTCGGTGCGGTGGGTGTCGACGCCCGGTGCGGATGGGCGGGCTTTCGGCCAGGTGATCATGACCAGCCCGCTGACCATCTGGAGGTCGGTGAAGTACTCGCTGGCCGTGACCGCTGGGGTGTCCGGGCTGAGCATGGCGGTGATCTTCATCTGCAGCGCGGCGAGTTCGCTGGGCAAGGGCCCACCCGGTTCGGGCTGTGGCCGGTCCAGGCGGGCTCCGCAGAGTTGGGCTGCCCGCCGTGCTGGGGACGATCCGTGGGCGAGGGGCGCTCTGCACTGGGCCGGGTGCAGACCGGCGATGGTCGGCCGGGGAATCAGCACTCCGGGTCGGCCGGAGATGGATTCCCGGCAGTCAGGGCAGGCATGTTCGAGGAAGCGCTGGTGGCCGGAGCACGCGAAGACGACGGGCAGTCTCCAGTCGGTCTTCCATGGGCCGCCGTGGTCCGTCTGCAAGGAGGTTCCGTCGCCGGTGAGGCAGTCGGGGCAGTAGCGGGCGGCAGCGGGGAAGAGCCAGTCCAGTGCGGGGATGCGTTTGCCGGTGCGGGCGACGTTGAGGCTGTGGACGATGGGCGGGTAGCGGGGTGCGAGCGGAAGAAGGGTCAAAGCCGCGGCTTCGGCTTCGGTGAGCCGGGTGGCCGTCAGGAAGTCGTTCATCCGCTGGGCCGGCAGCTCGAGGGAGAAGGCGGTGCGGGTGACCGCCTGGGTGTTGGCCTGGATGTCGACCAGGCCGGTGCGACGCAGGACGGTGTCCGGAGCGACGTCGAGGCGGTGGGCGAGCCGCATCACGTAGCCGGCCAGAAGCTCTCCGGCCAGCGGGTCCAGGCTCCGGGGCAGAGGTGTGATCACCGGGCGCCTTCCTGAGCTGTGCCGATGGGGCCGCGGTCGTCGAAGACGGTGTTGCGGCCGCGGCGGGAGCGCTGGCGTGAGGCGGGCTTTTCGGGGACGTCGGGGACTTCGCCGGCGCCGGCGTCGCGGCGGTCGCTGTCGCGCAGGTCGATGGCGATGTGCTCCAGGACTTCTTCGTCCAGGCGTTCGCGGCCGGAGTCGATGGCCTCGCGGCAGCCGTCTTCGATGAGCCGTTCCAGGAGTCCGACGACACCGTTGGTGCGGTGGTAGAGGTACTCGGGCATCGTGCCTTCGGTGAGCATGCCAGGGCCCGCGTCCAGGAGCCGCAGACCGCTCTGGACTCCGTGCAGGTGCTGGACCCAGGCGGAGATCTGCGGTGCGGTGCTGTAGTGGAAACGGTCCAGTTCGATCAGGTCGAAACGCCGTTCGGTCTGGGTGGCCTCCAGCCCATGAGCCTTGGCATGCCGGGACGGGGGCAGGCGCCACTGTCCGGTGGCGGGGTCGTGGCGTCCTTCGCGCAGCAGCCCGGAGCCGGGGATGTCTGTTGAGCGGCATTGAAGATGCCCATGTCGCGGGCGGGTTTGCGGCGTTGAACATGCCGACGTTTTCGGTTGCATGCCGTTGAGGTCGGGGTGTTCGTTGGCGGCGGCACCTTGCCGATGAGGGCATGCAAAAGGCCCTCCCGCATTTCTCTTGGCCGAGTGTCCGGGAGGGCCGTGCAGCGCATGGAGGCGCTTGTGCTCACGGTAGAGGCGGACGTGGCTGAGGTCGAGACCCGGCTGTTATCGGGTGGCATGGAGTGTCCCGTTTGTGGTGGTGTGCTGGCTCCGTGGGGCTGGGCCAGGTGGCGGGTCCTGCGGGGCGGGTCGGGTCCGGTGCGGGTCCGTCCTCGGCGGGCCCGGTGTGGTGGTTGCGGCATCTCACAGGTCCTTCTTCCGGTGTTCGTGCTGGTCAGGCGAGTGGATCTGGTGGAGGTCATCGGGGCCGCGCTGGCGGCGAAGGCGGCAGGGGCCGGGGCGAGGACGATCGCGGCCTGGCTGGGGAGGCCGGTCGAGACGGTTCGGGGATGGCTGCGAAGGTTCGGGCGGCGGGCTGAGTACGTTCGCGCGTACTTCACCGTGCTCCTGGTTGACGCAGGCGTTGATCCGGTGCCGCCGGCGGCCACGCTGACGGCGTTCGCGGACGCGGTCTCGGCGGTCGCCGGGGCCTGGGAAGCGGTCCGCTCGCGGTGGCCGGCCGTCGGCGAGGTGTCGCCGTGGCGGCTGGCCGCGGCGGTCTCGCATGGCCGGCTGCTGGCTCCGTCCTGGCCTTGATCAACGATCAACACCAACTGCCTCTGATGGAAGGCGGGTTGTTCCTGACAGCCTCGGCGGGCCCATGAGCACGACCGAGTCTCAGGAAGGTGCACGTGTCACACCACGACGATGAACAGGCTGCCCGGCTGGAACGGGCGAGGCAGATCGGCCTGTTCCGCTACATGCTGATCAGGGAGGCTGCCGACCCGTCCTTATCCGGGCGGCAGCGTGGGGCCTTGGTCCGCAAACTCGCAGGTGAAGAGCACACCGACCCCGACGGGCGGCGGATCAGGATCAGCCGCTGGACGCTGGACCGGTGGATCCTGGAATGGCGCCAGGGCGGCTTCGACGCGCTGGTCCCCTCGCCCCGACAGGCCCAGCCACGGACGCCTCCGGAGGTGTTCGAGCTGGCCAGCGCGCTCAAGAAGGAGAACCCGGAGCGGACGGCCGCGCAGATCCGCCGGATCTTGAAGGCCCAGATCGGCTGGGCTCCGGACGAACGCACGGTCCAGCGGATGTTCAACCGCACGGGGCTGACGTCCTTACGGGCCCCGAAGCAGACGGAGATCTTCGGCCGGTTCGAGGCTGACCGGCCCAACGAACTCTGGACCGGGGACGCCCTGCACGGGCCGCGGATCGACGGCCGCAAGACCTACCTTTTCGCCTTCATCGACGATCACTCGCGGGCTATCGTGGGGCACCGGTGGGGTTTCGCGGAGGACACCGTCCGCCTGGCCGCGGCTGGTTGAGCGCGGCTACGTCGTGCGTCGGCCCCGCCACGGAGAGAGCGTCCTCGGTGAACAACTGATCGGGCCGGCCCACGAGCGGGTCCCCGCTCGCAGCACAGGAAACGCGAGGAGAACGCGCCATGAGTACAGATCCTGCGTAGAAAATGAGGACGGCCGCCCTGGTTGGACAGGACGGCCGTCGAAGCGACTCCCCTGCCGGCAAGCAATCCGGAGTCGTGGTTCAGCGCGTGACCGCGCTGGGTGCCTGGACCATCAGGCCCGCCGGTCACCTACCCAACAGCATAGACAACGACTCCCGGGCAAGCCCAGACAGGCTTGCCCAGTGGCCTGAGTCACACGGTTGACCAGCTGATCCACGGCTCCCTTGATCAAGGGACCGTATGTGTCACACCTGAGAAAGGCCGCCACGGCGGCTGTACCCCTCCCATCCCACCGACCGCCCGGCTTGCCCGCGCACACCGGCTTGCCCGGTGCCGTCTTGCCCACGCCGCGCGGGAATGGGCAAGCCTGTCACCTGGGCCTTCCGAGCAGTGGGCAAGCCTTCGGGCAAGCCCGCATGTGGAGAGTTCACGGCACAACATCCACTAGGAGGTGTGCCGTGCACGTACCTGTGCACCCCGGGTCCGCAGCGGCCCGTCCCACCGCCCTCATCCCGGGAGGAGCGGTATGCGCCACGATCTGATCCCCCGGGTCGTCAGCGCGGCCGCCATCGACTGGATCAAGTTCGATGCCCTGCTCGCCCGCGATGGCAGTGTCGAGCCTGTCGACAAGGCGCTCTACGCGGCCATCGCCTCCTTCGCCGACCAGGGCACCCGTGAGACCGACGATGCCCCGGACGCCGACGACATCCCCACCCGCAAGGTGCTCGCCCGCTGCATCGGGAGGTCGGTCGACACTGTGGACCGGTCCACGAAGCGGCTGGAGGACAAGGGGCTGCTGGAGGTCGAGCGTCGCCCGGACCCCAACAACCCTCGCGTGAACATCCCCAGCCTGTACCGGCTGCTCGACCACGAGCGGTGGGACGAGCGCGCCGCCGCCCGAGCCGAGAAGCGGCAGGCAGAGCGGGACGCGAGGGCTGCCCGAAAGGCGAAGCAGCAGGCCAGCAGCCCTAAGAGGGGTGGCCGCATGGGTGCGGCTACCCCCGATGAGGGGGTGGCCGCACCCGTGCGGCCAGGGGGGCCGCATGGACGCGGCCAGGGTGGCCGCACCAGTGCGGCGGTTCCTTCTTCTCTTAAAGAATCTCTCTCTCAAGAGGGGGGTGCGCTTGATGCGGCACCCGGTGAGGGTGGTGCTGTCGTGACGGAGAGAGAGACCTCGGCTGCGCCGGAAAACCACGGGGTAGTTCCCGCCCCGCGGACGGCAGACCAGGAAGCGGATCAGGTCGTCGCCGCCTACCGGGAGGCGCTCCGCAGGCCCATCACCAGCAAAGCCCTCGGTACGATCCGCTCCGCTGCCATCGACCTGCTGGCCGACGGCTTCCCCGCCTGGTGGCTGTGCGACCGGGTGCAGGAGATGGCCCCGCGAGGGTGGACCGATCTGCACAAGCACGCGGATCGCTCCACCGCGCCGACGGAGCGGAGTGCCTCTGTCGAGTGGTGCGGCAACTGCGGCCAGCACGACCGTAAGCGCTTCAACGACCAGTACGAATACGTGGACTGCTGGACTTGCAGCCCGATCGCCCTTGCCGGAGTGGCCCAGTGAAGGAACTCGAACTCCCCGAGCAGCGGGGCGGCCTCGATGGTGCCGCCCCGCCGCACGACCTCGACGCCGAGATGGCGGTCCTCGGCGCGATGCTGATGTCCAGGGAAGCCATTGCCGAGGCCGTCGAAGTCCTGAAGGCCGAGCACTTCTACAAGCCGGCCCACGCCACGATCTTCGAGGCCACGGTCGGGATGTACCTGCGCGGCGAGGCCGCCGACCCCATCACGCTCTCCGCCCTGCTCACGCAGCGAGGCGAGAGCGCCCGGGTCGGCGGCAGCGCCTACCTGTTCACCTTGACCGGCTTCATGTTCGGAGTCGGCTCCGTCAGGTTCTACGCGGAGATCGTCCGCGAGACGTGGTCGGTACGGCAGGTCATCATCGCCACCCGCACCACCCTGAACACCGCTCTTCGCGGCGAAGGCACGGCCAGCGAGCTGATCGCCGCGCAGCAGCGGGCCCTGCTCTCGGCAGTCGACGAGGATGAGGACGACGGCCTGAGCCTGCTCGGGCCAGCGCTGGAGGACTTCCACGACGACTACGAGGCGCGGGCGGCCAGCAGCGGCAAGCTCAGCGGGATCAGCACCGGCTTCACCGACCTCGACTCACTGACCGACGGTCTCCAGCCCGGGCAGCTGATCGTCGTTGCCGGCCGCCCGGCGATGGGCAAGTCGACCCTCGCCCAGGACTTCGTGCGGGCCTGTTCCCTGAGGGACCGGCAGCCTTCCGTGTTCTTCTCCCTGGAAATGGGTCGGCGCGAGATCACCCGGCGGGTGATCTCGGCACAGGCCAGGGTTCCGCTGCACCACATCAATCACGCGATCCTGCCGGACGAGCTCCGAGCCAAGGTCGACCGGGTCACGACGGAGCTGATGGACGCCCCGCTGTGGATCGACGACTCGGCCAACTTGAACCTGGTCACCATCACGGCCAAGGCCCGAAAGCTCCGAGAGCGCCAGGGGCTCAAGCTCATGGTCATCGACTACCTGCAGCTGATGCAGTCCGGCGCCGGGCGTCGTCCGGAGAGCCGACAGCAGGAGGTCTCCGACATCTCCAGGGCTCTGAAGATGCTCGCCAAGGAGCTGCAGATCCCGGTGGTGGCCCTGTCCCAGCTCAACCGCGGATCCGAGCATCGGACGGACAAGAAGCCGGTTGTCTCCGACCTGCGGGAGTCCGGCGCGATCGAGCAGGACGCGGACATGGTGATCCTCCTGCACCGCGAGGACGCCTACGAGAAGGAATCGCCGCGCGCGGGCGAAGCCGACCTCATCGTCGCCAAGCACCGCAACGGCCCGACAGCCACGATCACGACCGCGTTCCAGGGCCACTATTCGCGCTTCGTCGACATGGCCAGCACCTGAGGGGGACCACCACATGAACAGCAAGGAATTCTCCACCGGCCTCGCCGAGCTGCGGGCCGTACGCGACGAACTCAAGCCCCTGGAGCGCGAGCTGACGCAGCTCCAGGCCAAGATCGGCAAGTTGCACGGCAGCCGCGCCGAGAAGATCCGGCAGCTCGGCGAGTACGAGAAGGCCACTTCGGACCGGATCGCGACGGCCGCCGGCCTTTCCGTGATCGACATCGTGGCCCTGGTGCCCTTTCTGGCCCCTCAAAGCGCCTCTGCGAGGCCCGTAGAGCCTCCCGTGGCCGAATCCGTCACCGTTGATCAGCCAGTCGCTCAGGCGCCCGCTGAGCCGATCAACGAAACGGCTGCGGTACCGGAGCCGGACGAGGCCCCTTCCGAGCCGGCCAGTGCCCTTGCGCGCCTGCGCGCGGCGACCGCCGATGGGGCCTTCGACCTGGCAGTGCTCGGCGAGCGCGGGCAGATCGGGGTCTCTCTGGCTCCGGCTGCTGCCGGAACGGGCGAGGCCGAACGTGTCCTGCCGTCGATCCCCGCAGGCGTTGAGGGTGACCGGTGGTTCCACGCTGAGCGTGACCTGGCCTCGAAGCGGCCGAACTTCAAGCAGGCCGCGCGCGGGATGGCGTTCCTCGACGCTGCGACCGGTGTCCTGGTGTGGCAGGGCGGCACGGTGCGCCTGGACCTCGGCCAGGCCTCGGTGGCGGAGATCCTCACCGCCGTGTACGCGGAGGCCCCGGCCACCGTCGAGCGGATCTACGTCACCGCGGGCGACCCGTGGCACCGGGGCAGCGAGCGGCACGAGTTCCTGAAGGACGCCGTCGCGGCCTGGTTGAACGGACCGCTCCCGGAGGGGTGGACGGTGGAGTCCTCCCGCGGCAAGGACCGCCAGGCCGGCCACCTGGTCCACCCCCGCAACCCGGTCGGCCGCTGGCAGCGCGGCGACCAGCACACCGAGATCCGCAGCGTGGGCGAGTGGTTCGACCCCGAGGGCGCCGACCCGGCGACGGTGCGCGCCGCGTTCGTCGAGCTGTGGAAGGCGCTGCGGCCGCACTTCGAGGACGTCGTCCTCATGGGCTCGCCGTCGCAGACCGGCCGGGACCTGTGGTCGCGGACCATCCCGACGAAGGCCGGCGCGAAGTGGGCGGACGGCTTCCCGGTCATGTCGCAGGAGATCCGCGGCCTGCTCCACGCCACTGCCGGTCAGGGCCGCACCGAGCTGATCACGCCGCCGCGCGTGCCGGAGCGGGTGCCCGGCTGGTACGAGGTCGACCGCACCTTCGCCTACGCCAAGCACACCTGGGCGTCCGGGGTCGGCGTCCCGCGCCGGATCACCGCCGCGGCCTTCGCGGCCATGACCGAGAAGGAGCAGAACAACGCGCTGTTCGCCCCGTCGCACTGGCAGGTGCGGGTGACCATCCCGAAGGGGTGGAGCCACGTCGGGCTGCTGCCCGCTCCGGCTCCGGGGGAGCGGTCCTGGCACTACCCGTACGAGGGCGGTCAGACCTTCGTCACATGGGCGGGCGGCGCCGAGGTCAACCTCGCGCTGCGCAACCCGATTGCGCCGTGGCGGATCGAGATCCTCGACGGCCTGCTGTGGGAGTCCGGCGACCCGCTCAAGAGCTGGAGCACCAAGCTGCGCGAGGCCTGGCAGTCCCTGCGGGCCACCGCCGAACTCCACGGCGACGAGCAGCAGAAGCAGGCCTGTCACCTGGCCTCCCGCGCGGTGCGCAGCATCCTGCTGTACGGCATCGGCACCTTCGCGCAGCGCCCCCGGATCACGACCGGCTCCCTGGAGCTGGGCGCCGGCGGCGCGGTACCGGACCTGCCGGATGGTGCGCGGCTGACCGGTATCACGGACACCCACGTCACCTGGGAGCGCAACCAGGGGTTCGCGCGGGATCAGTACGCTCACCCGGAGTGGGCGGCCGGGGTGTGGTCGGCGGCCCGGGCGGCGCTGCTGTCGGTGAGCACCAGCTCGAAGGACCCGGCGACCGGGAAGCCGCTGAAGGCCGGTGCGCTGCACCTCCCGCCGGGGAGCATCCTGGCGTTCCGGACCGACGCGATCTACACCTCGGCGCCGGTCGACTGGGAGTACGGCGGGGAGCCGGGCGACTACCTGCTCAAGGGCCGCATGCCCTGGGAGCAGACCACCCCGTGCACCGACGAGGAGTTCTACTACCTGCAAGGCCTGGGTCGCCAGGCGCTGGAAGCGGAGGGCATGTGAGCAGCGCCGACGTGATCTGGGGCGGCCAGTGGGAGCACCCGGCCTGTGGCGCCTCGGGCGAGGCCATGTGGGAGGACGAGGACACCGTCCACTCCGGGCACGACTGCGGCCGGGAAGGCGCGGTGACCTGGAGCGCGGAGTGGCGGTGCCACGGCTGCGGTGACGAGGGCGACGACCAGTTCGAGGACGACAGCCCGGTGTACGCCGACCACGAGTGTGAAGACGAGGACGAGGAGGTGGCGGCGTGACACCGCGCAGGAGGAGGCCGGCGGGCGGCCGGGGCGCGCAGCGCAACGAGGCCGCCAGGCTCACCGACGAGCTGGCGCGCGCTGGGTTCAGCCGGAAGCAGGTCGGTGAGATCCTCGGCCGCAACCCGTCCCTGGTCAGCCAGTTCTTCACCAAGAACAAGGGGGCGTCGATGGTGGAGGCGCTTCGGGCCGTGGTCCAGGAGGTGCAGGCCGGCGGCCCTCGGGATCTCGCGAGCCTGAAGGCGCTGGCTGCCGGGCATGTCCAGCCGCGGCTGAACCGCGAGGGCTACAAGGCCCGTGTGCGCGGGAAGACGCGGGTGCGGGCGGAGCGGACGGTCAAGGACGCCAAGGGCAAGCCGGTCATCGGCGCCGACGGGAGGCCGGTCAGGGCCTGGTCCTCGTCCCTGGCCAAGGCGGGCAAGCAGCACATCGCTTCCGGTGCCGGTCGGCTGCGGCCCGTGGTCGACGACGCGGCCGCCAACGGCGGGAAGATCGCGTTCACCGTCCGGGCCCGCAAGGGCTCCTTCAAGCACGATGCCGGCCGTATGGCCGACTCCCCCGGTGTCCGGCGCAACGTCGTCCAACGCCGCGATGGCACCGAGGAGCGGGCCTACGCCGACAACCGCGGCGGCCCGGGCTCGGGCGAGGAGGGGTTTGACGGCGCCGAGTTCAAGGCCCTGGTCGACGCGGCCGGCGGGGACGTCGCGGCCGCGGTGCAGAAGTGGCTCGTCGACAACGACCGGATCGAGCCCGGTACGCCGATCGTCGGGCTGGAGATCCGCGCCTGGAAGCCCTAGCTAGGGTGGTCGCATGGTGAAGTGGCGGGACGGACGCGGGCAGTTGCGGAGCGGCCCGGTGGAGGTGGAGCTGGAAGTGGCCGCCTCCTACCGGGCCCGGACGCGGGGGCTGCTCGGGCGGGACGGGATCGCGGGGGCCCTGCTGCTCACTCCGGCCGGCAGCGTGCACACCTTCCGCATGCGGTTCGCCATCGACGTCGCCTTCCTGGACCGGCGCCACCGCGTCATCGCGCTGACCACCATGGTCCCCAACCGCCTGGGCCTCCCGAGATTCCGCTCCCGCCACGTTCTGGAGGCCGAGGCCGGCGCCATGGCCGCCTGGGGCCTGCGTGTCGGCAGCGTGGTGGAGCTGCAGCAGGATCCTGCGCAGGCGGACACCCTCTAGGGGGGCGAGTAGTAGCGGCCCAGGAAACCGGTGTTGGTGTCAGAAGTTTTGACTGGCAGCGCGGTGTGATCCGCCCGGCGGACGTTCCGCAGCTTCAGGCTGCGGCGGGTAGTTCGGTGCGGGTGCGGTGGATGAGGTCGGCCACCTCGGGCTGAGCCTTCCAGGGGGTGAGGGCGCGGGTGACGTCGTGGAGGTAGCTGTGGGCGCGGGTGGAGTGGACGTTGCTGAGGATGCGCAGCGAGGTGTGCGCGGCGGTGAGCCCGTGCTCAAGGTCGCGGTTGTGGAGGTGGCTGGTGGCCAGGACGGCCATGCGGATGCCGGTGGCGCGAGTGAAGCGGTCGGCCGGCATGGGTTCGGCCAGCGCGTTCCAGGCGAAGGCGCCCTTAGGGTCGTGGAGGTCGCGGTGGACTTCGGTGGCGTCGGCGGCGAGCCGGGCGTGGGTCATGTAGGCGAGCTGCTGCGGGTCGTGGCTGCCCGGCCGGATGGAGTCGAGCAGTTCTTCGGTGCGGCCGAGCGCGGCCTTGGCGGCGTTGGCGTTTCCGATGCGTCCGTGGGCGCGGGCCTCGGCGAGCTTGGCGAAGGCCAGCACGCGGGGTGCGGCGTGGCCGAGGCCGCGCTCGTAGGCGCCTTCGGCCATGTCGGCGGCCTCCTCGGGGTGGCCGCGGAGGAAGGCCTGGAGGGCCATGGTCGCCATCACGTAGCAGCCCGACTCCACGTTCCCCGCGGCGCGTGCCAGGCGCAGGGCTTGGACGAAGTGGCGCTGGGCGACGTCGTGGTGGCCGGTGTCGACCGCTGACCAGCCCACGACACGGGACAGCTCGGCGGTCGCCGCGAACAGCTCTCGCCCGACGGTCTCGGTGTAGGTTCCGGTCAGCAGCGGCGCCGCGTTCAGGCGCAGGCACTCGGTGACGGAGGAGGCCTTCCAGTTCCCGCCGCCGAAGCGCGAATCCCACAGGCGGGCTTCATCGGCGGCCTTCCAGAGCTCGTCGAGGTCGCTGCGCCCGACCTGCCGTCCGCCCTCGTGCGCGATCGGAGCGTCGGTCGGCTTGGTCAGCCAGCGGGTGACAGGGGTGGCGAAGGCGGCGATGGCGAAGCCGTTGCTGATGAGCTGGCGGCGGGTGCGGTCCACGGTTCTCCAGTAGGTGGCGGCGACGCGGATCGCATCGACGGGGTCGCGGGCGAAATCCAACCCCACATCAGGGTTTCCGCCCGACCTGCTGTACATGCCGATCTCGGTCACGCTCACCGCTCTGCCGAGGCGTTCTCCCAGCGCAGTGGCCAGGAACTCCGGTGTGCGGCCGCGCGGGATCATTCCGAGATTCACCCATCTGGCGACACTGGTGTGCTCGTACCGAAGCGCCACCCCGGCCGCAGCACCGAGCTTGTTGATCTGCGCGGCCAGGGACTTGTGGCTCGCCCCGGCCTGCTTGACGAGCCGGGCCAGATCCTCATTGGGATTGCCCCGGCGGTCCTTGGTGGATGCCACCGAGCCCCCTTGTGCCAGCGGGTGTCCTGCGACGTGGATGCCGCGGTTGCGGGATCACTCCGAGCGTAGGCGGCGGGGGTGAGGCGGGGGAACGGCATGTGCGTTGTTCGCCCCCCTAGTTCGCCTCCCGCACCCATCTGTTCCGGCGGTTTTCTGGGTGTAGGCAGCGGCCCGTCTGACGGCCCCGTACCCAGGAGCCTTCGAGGTCCGCTGTCCCTTCCCGGTCCACGACCAAGGTGGGTGTCAGATGTACGAAGTCCTCGTCACCGGCGGTGCCGGCTTCATCGGTTCGCACTTCGTCCGGCGGATACTGCGCCGCGACGACGTGTCCCGGGTGACCGTCCTGGACGCGCTCACCTACGCGGGCCACCCCGAGAACCTGGGGGAGTCCTTCCTCGACCCGCGCCTGGTCTTCGTCCACGGCAACATCCTCGACGGCCCCCTCGTGCACGAGCTCATGGCCCAGCACACCGTAGTCGTTCACTTCGCCGCCGAGTCCCACGTCGACCGCTCCCTGACCACGGCCGACCACTTCCTCACGACCAACGTCCTGGGCACGCAGACCCTCGCCGCCTCCGCCGGCCGCCACGGCATCACCAAGTTCGTGCACGTCTCGACGGACGAGGTGTACGGATCGCTCGCCGAAGGCGCCGCGAGCGAGAGCGACCCTGTGCGTCCCGGTGTCCCTTACGCGGCGTCGAAGGCCGCCAGCGACCTCGTGGCACTCAGCCACTTCCAGACCTACGGCCTGCCCGTCTGCGTAACGCGCAGCTCGAACAACTACGGGCCCCACCAGTTCCCCGAGAAGGTCATCCCCCTCTTCACCACCCGCCTCCTGCGGGGCGAGAAGGTGACCCTGCACAGCCAGGGGCAGCACGTGCGGAACTGGCTGCACGTCGAGGACAACTGCGCCGGCATCGAACTGATCCTCGACGACGGGAAGCCGGGCGAGGTCTACAACCTCGGCGGCGGCACCGACCTCACCGTCCGGGACCTGACCGCCAAACTCCTGGCCCTGTGCGGCAAGGACGAGACCTCGGTGACCTGCATCCCCGACCGGCAGGCCAACGACCTGCGGTACTCGATGCTCTGGGACAAGATCGCCGCCCTCGGCTTCCGGCCGATGCACCCCGGTGAGGGCAAGATGGCCACCCTCTTCGTGCCGGCCTTCCTCGCCACCGGTGAGAGCACGGAGTTGATGCTCACCTCCCCTGCGTACGCGGGCCTGGCCAAGCTCCTCGCCGCGCTGCGCGCACACGACGCCCGCATCGAGCAGCTCACCAACCCGGGCAACCCGACCCCCGCACGCACCGACACCCCCGACCCCATGCCCTCCGACCGTGACGGTGCCCCGGACGACGACCAGGACACGGTGAGCGCCCCGGCCCGCGAGCTCCTGCGGTTCTCGAAGCCGCGTGACGCGAGCCAGCTGGCCAGCTTCGTCCAGCTGCGGGTCCTCAACCCCGAGCGCGTCCAGTGGCGCCGCGGCCTCCAGGCCGCCCAGCGCTACCGGACCGAACACGACGACCTCCGCGTCCCGTACGGCTACCGGACCCCCGACGACTGGTCCCCCGCCGGCTTCCCGCTCGGCGTCTGGATCGCCGACTGCCGCCGCCACCACAAGGCCGGCAATCCCGACGGCGGCCGGATCGTGCAGCTGGAGAAGCTCGGCATGCTCTGGAGTCTTTTCGACGCACGCTTCGACGAGGGCCTGGCCGCGGCCGCCGCCTGGGCCGCCGAATCCGGCGTCGGCCTGGCCGCCCCCGTGGACGCGGACCTCGACGGCTACCCCGTCGGCCGGTGGCTGAAGAACCAGCGCGCGGCCTCCCGCCGGGCGAAGGCCCCGCTGTCCCCGGAGCGCCGTGCCGCCCTCTCGGAGATCGACCCCGGCTGGTGCCCGGAGTGGACCATCGACTGGCAGCGGGCTTTCCGGCTCGCCCATCGTCACGTGAGCGCCGGCGGTGAGCTCCCGGACGGGCCCGGCCTCCTCGTGGAAGACGGCGAGGACCTCGGCCGTTGGGCCGCCGCGCAGCGGCAGGGATTCGGGAGGCTGGCGGGGGAGCAGCGGGCGATGCTCGCCGCGCTCGGCATCACGTCCGCCCCCGCGCCCGCCAAGCGGACCCGGGAGGAGATGTGGGCGCACAACCTGCGGGCTGCTGTCCAGTACCGCGACCGAGTCGGCAACCTCGACGTACCGCGCAGCCACACCGAAGAGGTCGACGGTGAGGCGGTGCGACTCGGTGCCTGGATCAGCCAGCAGCGGGTTAAGGCCGGGAAGCTGTCGGTGCAGCGAATCGAGGAGCTGTCGGTCCTCGGCATGCGTTGGGCGTAGCGGACGACGCCGACAGCTCTCCAATTGGGGAGCCCACAGGCAAGATGGCCTTGCACGGGGATCCAATCCGGCAAATTCGGCAATCAGCACCGAAAAGCGACGCGCAGAATGGGCCCTACGGTCGACGAACTCGGCAGGCTCGGTATGGATCGACCTCTGATCATCTGGGAGGCCTTTAGGCGACCTCTCGTGGCGTTTCCGACCCTTGGATCGGCCGTCGGTTACGGCAAATGAGTGTCCTGGCGCCGCCGGAGACCCTGCACGCGGATCCGCCCGGCGGAGCGCCTTGCAGAACTCCTCGTTGGGCAAGCCTCCCCCTGCGTCTCTTCGGGAGGTGGGCAAGCCTTTGGGCAAGCCGCTCTGAGGAGGCTGGTCGCCGACTCCCACCGTCCGGTGGGAGGCGGCCGCTCGCTCGCCGGCACTTTCGGGGGGCCGCGCGCCGTGCCCCGCTCCAGGAAGGCCGGCCATGACCGGACGTCGGTACCCGACGCGCACCGCTGTTCCACGACGACCAGGACGAGGGCGTCGAACCGCGCGCCGAGGGAGGGGAGGACAGGGCAAGGACGCGGCTGGCCTTCTGGCAGCGGCCGCGCTCGCGTCCGTCCTCGTTCCGCAGGCGCGACAGTGGTTGGAGTTCAACGGCTCCGGCATTGCCGCAGGCGCCGCCGCGGCCCTCGTTGCCGGGGTGCTGATCCTGCTCCTCATTAAGGCCGTACGGCGCGGCCTCTTTGCCTGGGCCGGACGGCGCCGTCGGCCGGATGGCTGGGACATCCGATTCCTGGACGGTCTGCATCACACCGAGTTCGAGGAAACCGTGCGGGACTTGATGCGCCGTGATGGCGCCCGCGATGCCGTCCGCGTGGGTGGCGCCGGCGACAACGGCGCCGACGTCAAGGGCACCGACCCCGCAGGCCGGCGCTGGGTCATCCAGTGCAAGCACCGCCGCGACGGAGCTGCAGGGGCGGCAGTGGGGACGCCGGACCTTCATGTCCTCAACGGGACCGGCCGCCCCGTCCACGGCGGAGATGTCGTCGTCCTCGTCACCAACGGCCGGATCACCGCTCCCGCGGTGAAGTTCGCCCGAAGCCAGCGCCTGCACCTGGTGGACCGTGGCCTCCTTAACGAGTGGGCTGCTGGCTCCACTCCCCTGTGGGCTCTGCTGCCGGACCTGCCAGTCCCGCGGCAGGTCGGTCCGTCGCCTCGTCGAGCGCGTCCACGGCACGTCCGGCCTCCGCTTGGCTGAGGCTCCGCGAGGGCCGTGAGCCGGAACGCAGGAAGCCGGGACGCCAAGCGTCCCGGCTTCCTGTCTCGTAAGGGGTCAGATCCTGCTGTACAGCTCCTCGACCAGCGCTTCCAGTTCCTCGGCAGAGAGTGCCTGGACGATGTTGTCGGCCTGTTCCTGTGGCGTGGCGCCGAGGTGCTGGCGCAGGCGCAGGGCTGACTCGTTGATCGGGTGTGGGACCGGCGTGGCTGTCCGGCCAGCGGAACTGTTGACCGCGGTCAACACTTCGCTGGGCTGTTCGGGCGGGGCTGCGGTGCGTCCTGCCGGCACGGAGTTGTTAACCGCGGTCAACA